>NZ_JBGOOD010000014.1:37990-79832 GCF_041439475.1 Vibrio sp. 1S139 | reverse complement strand
CATGGACTGTCACTTCAATCTGTTCCAAATAGCTAAAGTGCCCATCGAGCGACACGTAAAAATCAGGAATGCAGCGACCCCTTTTGACCCTCAATACCAAGAATATTTGGTGAAGAGAAAATCTAAAAGGCTAGCTCGTAACTCTTGGAAAGAGCCTGTCCCGACTGCGTTATAAGTTGCTGGGTATCAATGATGCCTTAGTGGAGGCTTGAGCCGTATGCAGTGAAAGTTGCACGTACGGTTCTTAGAGGGGCGGCACTTGGTAACAAGTGTCGTCTACTCGACAAAGCATTCCTCTCATTTTTAGTACACGGCATATTTTTTAAACTGTCGATAGCGTCCAACTTCGTTGAGGATTGGTCTGTTAAGGTTACCTTTGTGCATAAGGAAGTTGCACATCACGCTATTAAGCCAACTAGCGCGCCTGAATGACATCGGACAAAAGGATTTGTTATGCCCACTCTATTTTCTAACTCACCACTTTTTCAGAAATTGAAGCAGCCGTGGCTGGTTTCTCTGACTCTAGTCGTGTTGTTGTCGATCTGGCTTGGTTTAGGCGTAGGGCAAGCAGAAGAGTCGCCTGAGAAAAAAGCAACAGAAATTCCGCTGGCTAAGGTTTCCTTTCAAACCTTCACCTCATCACCGACCTTTAAAACGATTGATCTCTATGGAAGAACGGCGCCCGATAGGCATGCTCGTCTAGGTGCAGAAGTCGCGGGTAAGATTGTCAGATTGAATGTTGTTAAGGGGGGGATGGTTAAAGCAGGACAAGCCATTGCCCAGATAGATAAGGGTGATTTAGAGATTCAACTAGAGCGAGCATCTGCGTTATATCGCTTGAAGCAGAAAGAGTTCAAAGCGGCGCAGTCACTGAAGAAAAGAGGACTGCAAGGTGAAATCGCCTACACCACAGCTGAGGCTTCATTAACAGAAGCAAAAGCCATGATGCGCAATGCGGAATTGGCTTTAAAGAATACTGTCATTACTTCGCCTTTTTCGGGTGTGGTTCAAGATTTGATGGTGGAGCTCGGTGATTTCGTTAGTGTTGGCGATCCTGTTGCTGGCGTGATTGACCTCGATCCTTTGGTTATTGAGGCGGATGTCAGTGAGCGTCATATCCAACATTTGCTAGTCAATCAATCTGCTTTGGTTCGTTTGTTAGGGCGAGAAGAAGCGGAAGGCCGTTTACGCTATGTTTCTCGTATCTCTTCTGTTGCTACTAATACCTTCCCAATCGAGATAGAAATCGATAACTCTAAAGGCCTATTACCAGCAGGTGTCAGTGCCGAAGTTAAACTCAACCTAGAAACAAGAGATGCAATAAAGATAACACCGGCGATGCTAGCATTGGATGAGGCGGGTAACCTAGGGGTCAAAACCTTGGTTTCAGTCGATGACTCACCAACGGTGAAGTTTGTAGGCATTCAGCTAGTAAAGGCCGAACAAGATGGAGTTTGGCTCACAGGACTTGGACAACGCGTCGATATCATCACAGTAGGCCAAGGGTTTGTGCGTGATGGTGATTCGGTGATTGCTGTTGAGCAAGTCGCTGAACTCTCTAACGTAACCGCAGAGTAGGAGATAACCGATGTATTCAATTATTGATGCAGCCTTGTCTCGTGCTCGAACAATGCTCTCCCTTTTAGCGTTAATCCTTGTAGCCGGTGTCGTCACCTATATCACGATACCTAAGGAATCGAGCCCAGACATTACCATCCCAATTATCTATGTTTCGGTCGGGCACCAAGGGATCTCGCCAACGGATGCAGAACGTTTATTGGTTCGACCTATTGAGCAAGAGCTGAGGTCGATTGAAGGCGTAAAAGAGATGACAGCAACCGCAGCAGAAGGGCATGCCTCTGTTGTGTTGGAGTTTAATGTTGGCGTCGATCTCACCAAAGCAATGGCCGATGTGCGTGACGCGGTTGATCTGGCTAAACCAAAACTACCAGAAGACAGTGACGAACCGACCGTAAATGAGGTGACGCTGGCTTCTGAGCAACCTGTTTTGTCTGTTGTGCTATTCGGTACCGTTCCTGAGCGCACCATAGTGCAAATTGCCCGAGAGCTTGGAGACAAATTAGAAAGCTATCGCCAAATCCTTGAAGTCGATATTGCGGGCGATCGCGCTGACATCGTCGAGATCATTGTCGATCCGTTATTGATGGAGAGCTACAGCTTAGATCAAGCGGATATCTATAATCTGATCGCTCTGAACAATCGAGTGGTGGCCGCAGGTTTTGTTGATACTGGCTACGGACGTTTTTCTGTCAAAGTCCCTTCGGTATTTAACTCCTTAAAAGACGTGCTTGAGTTGCCTATTAAAGTGGATGGCAAGCAGGTGGTCACTTTTGGCGATGTCGCTACGGTTCGTCGAGCGTTTCGAGATCCTGAAAGTTTTGCTCGTTTAGATGGCAAATCTGCGGTGGTGTTGGATATCAAGAAGCGTGCAGGTGAGAACATCATCGAAACCGTTGAGCTAGTCAAAGCGGTAATGGCTGGTGCTCAGCAGCAAGCGGAATGGCCAAATAACCTGTTGGTCAAATACACCTGGGATGAATCTAAAGATGTGAAGATCATGCTTAATGATCTGCAAAACAATATCTTATCCGCCATTATTCTGGTGGTGATCGTTATCATCGCGATTCTTGGTGTGCGTACCGCTTTGTTAGTGGGTATTTCCATTCCAGGCTCATTCCTAACCGGGTTATTGGTTCTTTCGGTGTTTGGCTTAACCGTCAACATCGTAGTGCTGTTCTCTCTGATTATGGCGGTGGGGATGCTAGTAGACGGTGCGATTGTGGTGACCGAATTTGCAGACAGGCGAATGCAAGAGGGTGAAGGGCGCAAAGCCGCTTACCGAGATGCAGCGAAACGGATGGCGTGGCCGATAACCGCATCGACTGCCACAACCTTAGCCGCATTTGCTCCGTTACTGTTTTGGCCTGATGTGACGGGCGAATTTATGAAGTTCTTACCACTAACTCTGATCGCGACTTTAACTGCATCATTGATCATGGCGTTGTTGTTTGTGCCCGTGCTGGGCGGTTTGATTGGCAAACCTCAATACGTATCGTCTAAAAGCCAAGCTCGAATGGTCGCACTGCATAATGGTGACTTTTCACAGGCTACTGGTTTAACCAAGGCTTACTACCACACGCTTTCTTTAGCGATTAAACACCCCTTTAAGATTTTGTTCAGTGCGGCACTGCTCGCGGTTGCAGTTGGTTTTACTTATTCAAAAGCGGGTCTAGGTGCAGAGTTCTTCCCAGAAGTTGATCCGCCATTCTTTAATGTCAAAGTTCGCTCGCATGGGGATCTGTCTATCCAAGAAAAGGATGACATCATGCGTGATATTGAACTGATGATGCTCAATCATGATGAGTTCGATACCGTTTACACGCGTACTGGTGGTGACGACCAGATTGGTTTGATCTCAATTACGCCTGTTGACTGGCAATATCGACGCAGCGTTAAGGCGATTATTGATGAGTTGAAGGTACAAACCGATCAATACGCTGGTGTTGAGATTGAATATAAGTTCCCTGATGCTGGGCCTCCGGTTGAAAATGACTTAGTGATTGAGCTGTCGGCAAGAACTCCAGAGCAGCTCAATCAGGCTGCAAAAATTGTGAGAGGTTGGGCTGATGGAAATAAAGCACTGACCAATATCAGCGATACTGCGAGTAACGATGGCATCGATTGGAAGGTGGATATTCGCCGCGACGATGCTGCGCGCTTTGCAGCTGATGCGACCTTAGTGGGTAATACCGTTCAATTCGTGACTAATGGTCTCAAGATTGGTGATTATCTGCCCGATGACTCTTCAGAAGAGGTCGATATCTTGGTGCGCTACCCTAATGATAAGCGTGATATCGGGCGCTTCGACCTGCTTAGGGTGAAAACGCCAGCAGGTTTAGTACCTATTACTAATTTCGCTCAGATCGTTCCCGACCATAAGCAAGACACCATTAAACGCCTTGATGGCAAGCGTGTGGTGAACATCATGGCGGATATGGAAGAAGGGTATAACCTTGCTCTCGAACTACCAAAGATTGAACAAGCATTGAGTGAGCTAGGGCTGCCGAGTAGCGTGGAATTTCGCATCCGTGGTCAAAACGAAGAACAAGAAAACTCGTCAGCCTTTTTACAAAGTGCTTTCTTGGTTGCTTTGGCGGTAATGGCTTTGATTCTGATTACTCAGTTCAATAGCTTCTATCAAGCGTTTTTGATTCTGAGTGCTGTATTGTTTTCGACCGTTGGCGTGTTCGTTGGCTTACTGATCTTCCAACGTCCGTTTGGCATTGTGATGTCGGGAATTGGGGTAATAGCGCTCGCCGGCATAGTCGTGAACAACAACATCGTGTTGATTGATACTTATAATCAGCTCATCAAAAGAGGCTTGGACAAGCGAGATGCGATTCTAAGAACCGGTGTTCAGCGTTTAAGGCCAGTAATGCTCACGACGGTTACGACTATCTTAGGTTTAATGCCGATGGTGTTAGAGATGAACATCGACCTGATTAATCAAAAGATAGAGTTTGGCGCGCCAAGTACACAATGGTGGTCACAGCTTGCGACCGCTATTGCTGGTGGTTTGGCGTTTGCCACGGTGCTGACTTTAGTATTAACCCCTTGTTTGTTAATGCTTGGACGGAACAACAAACCTGAAAAACAGTAGCTAGTTGTGGTATGTGAGCATAAAAAAGAGCGCCTTGATGGGCGCTCTTTGCATTTTTCTATTTTGCAGTGAAGCTACAAACGCCTAGTTAGTCGCTAGTAACTGACCGTATCGCTCAAGGTTTCTTAATCGAATCTCTGAGTTGGCAATAAAGGTTGCTTTTGCTTTACCAGTTAACGACTTGGATTGAGGCAATTTCACGGTACGCGCATTTTTATGTACGCCATTAACCAAGAATTCATAATGTAAGTGCGGGCCAGTCACACGGCCTGTACCGCCCAAAGTACCAATGGTTTGGCCTTGTTTTACGCGCTGACCGGTTTTCACCATACGTCGCTTCATGTGCAGGTACTTGGTGATGTAGGTGTTGCTGTGGCGGATGAACACGTAGTTACCATTGAATTGGTTGTAACCTGACTTCTGAACAATACCGTCACCGGCTGCCCAGATAGGCGTGCCAACAGGGGCTGCGTAGTCAGTACCGCGGTGAGCTCGAATCTTACCGGTTACTGGGTGTCTCCTGGTAGGGTTAAAGTTCGATGTTACGCGACGAAAATCAATTGGTGAGCGCAAGAACGCCTTCTTCATCGCACGACCATTTTCATCGAAGTAGTTGCCGCTTTTATCATCCAATACCGCGGTAAATGAATCGCCTTGGTTTTTGAATACGGCTGCCATGATCTTACCGCGACCAACTACTTCACCTTCAACCACTTTCTCTTGGTATAAGATTTTGAAGCTGTCGTTCTTACGAATATCTAACGCAAAGTCGATATCCCAACCGAAGATGCCGGCCAGTTCCATAATTTGGTTTGCGGTTAAACCTGCGCTGACGCCAGCGTTCCAGAAGTTAGAGGTGATGTTGGCTTCGGCATAATTGTATTGGTATACCACTTCTTTTTTGTCGAAACTTGATGAGAAAGAATCGCCAGATTTAGTGATCTTGAAGCTTTCAAACGCACTAAGTTGTCGTTTTAACTGAATAAGGTCGTTGTTTTCATCAAAGCCGAACTGCAAGACATCACCAGGTCTTAGGTTAGACAGCTGCTTCTTAATATCATTATTGGTATTGAGTAGCGTGATCAGCAGACGGTATGAGAGGCCAATACGTTCAAATAAAACAGAGGTGCTTTCGCCAGAGCGAACGGTGTATTTCTCCCAATTGAGCACTGCCGTCGGTGGAGCGTCACTTGAGCTAATAAGTGCAGAGGCATTGATAGTCAGTGGGTAATGTTTTCCCACAACTAAAGCGCCCGAATCGTCACGCAAACTGTTGACGTCGGGGAGTAAGAAAATCGCGACGAAAATTATGGCACTAAAAAATGCGATAAAAGCCCGGTGCAAAATAGGAAGGCGTGCAAAAATAGACAACATGTTCCGGTTCGTTCTGTAAATATTATGAAAATCGACGACGGAATAGTGTAACTGGTTTCAAAATACATCGCTATTCAAGTAAGATGTCTAATTAATGTATTTTTGCCAAATCTGTGGGAGTGAACAAGAATGGCGAGTATTGAAGCTGCACTAGCCGAGATCAAACGTGGCGTAGAAGAACTGATTCCAGAAGACGAACTGATTGCAAAACTAAAAGAAGGTCGTCCTTTACGCATTAAGCTGGGTGCCGATCCAACAGCTCCAGATATCCACCTAGGCCATACGGTTATCTTTAACAAGCTTCGTGCTTTCCAAGAGCTTGGTCATGAAGTGACATTCCTTATCGGTGATTTCACTGCAATGGTTGGTGACCCATCAGGTAAAAACTCAACACGTCCACCGCTAAGCCGCGAAGACGTATTGAAGAATGCTGAAACTTACAAAGAACAAGTATTCAAAATTCTAGATCCTGCGAAAACGCAAATTCGCTTCAACTCTGAATGGCTATCTGAGCTTGGCGCTGAAGGCATGATTCGTCTTGCTTCTAACCAAACTGTTGCTCGTATGCTTGAGCGTGATGACTTCAAAAAGCGTTACGCTGGTGGTCAACCGATCGCAATCCACGAATTCATGTACCCACTTCTACAAGGTCACGACTCTGTTGCACTAGAGAGCGACGTTGAGCTTGGCGGTACTGACCAGAAGTTTAACCTTCTAATGGGTCGTGAACTGCAAAAAGCAGCAGGTCAAAAACCACAAGCGGTACTAATGATGCCACTACTTGTTGGTCTAGACGGTGTTAAGAAGATGTCTAAGTCTGCGCATAACTACATCGGTATTAGCGAAGCACCAAGCGAGATGTTTGGTAAGATCATGTCTATCTCTGACGATCTAATGTGGAGCTACTACGAGCTGCTGTCTTTCCGTCCTCTTGAAGAAGTTGCGGAACTGAAAGCTGGCGTTGATGCAGGTAAGAACCCGCGTGACGTTAAAGTGCTTCTTGCTAAAGAGATCATCGCTCGTTTCCACAGTGAAGCAGATGCTGAAGCCGCTGAGCAAGAGTTCGTTAACCGTTTTGCTAAGAACCAAGTTCCTGATGAAATGCCGGAGTTTGAATTCGAAGCAGGCCTGCCAATTGCGAACGTTCTAAAAGAAGCGGGTCTTGTAAACTCGACTTCTGATGCGATGCGTATGATCAAGCAAGGCGCTGCTAAGCTTGAAGGCGAGAAGATTGAAGACAGCAAATTCGTGCCTGAAGCAGGTACTGCCGTTTACCAAGTAGGTAAGCGTAAGTTTGCTCGTATTACTATTAAGTAATAATGCACATCAATAATTGAACCAAAGGCATCCACGGATGCCTTTTTTATTGACTTAAAGTTGACGAAACTTTGAAACGCCTATTGCTACACTATGCGCGCTGTCAAATTGACAGTAATTCTGGAGATTTTTATGAACAATACCGACCATCCTCCTAGTTTGAATGGAGAAGAATAACCTGTCTCGGTATTGATCTATTGTCCTGCCGTTCAGGTAGGGTATCTTTGTTTTCCCCCGCATTCTTTTCCACACACTAGATTCTAACAAGTAGACACATCAGTAGCTTTCAGCTCTTGGTGCGCTTAGCTGTACGCTCTTGGTGTATTAGCTATAGGCTATTTGTTTTGATGGTCGTTACCTTTGCCAATCGGGAGATTCGCCATGACGGTAATGAACAACACTTTTTTATCTATTGAAGCTCTGTACTCAGAGCAAGACATCCAAGCTGTATCGAATGCATTTCAACAGTACGGACGTGAACAACAAATTAATCTTTTGAATCGAATGCCGCTCGAAGATGCGGTGCTAGTGCTGGGGCAATGCTCTTTGAGTACGATTCAGACTTTACTTAGTGAGCTAGAAGAGCAGGGCTTTGAGAAGCGCTCTCGACATCTAGCTCACCAACTAGGGCTGATCTACTCTGAGGTAGAACCTCAACAGGGTTACCTTTCGACTGGCGTCATGAGCCACGTCAGGCAGCGTATCGGTTGGATTATTGCGTTAGCACTATTGGGAATCGTCTCAGGGCTTATCATTGCTCAGTATGAAGACATTCTCAGTCAGTTGGTACTTTTGGCAATCTACATGCCGGTAATTGCTGCTGCTGGTGGTAACACCGGAACACAAGCAGCGACTTTGGTGATCCGAGCCTTAGCCACAGGTGAGTTGAAAAAACGCCAATGGGCTAACGTTCTATGGAAAGAGTTTAGAGTTGCTATTTGTTTAGCTTTAGCGATTGCTGTAGTGATGATTGGACGTATTTTGCTCTTTAGTGAAAACCAAGCGACAGGTGGTTATGATATCAACATGATTGCGTTAGCTATTGCGGTAGCGCTGTTTATTCAGGTGACCATATCAACCGTGCTGGGTGGCGGATTGCCGATAGTTGCTAGGCTATTTAAGCTTGATCCAGCGGTGTTAGTGAGCCCAGTGCTTGCTTCCATAGTTGATATCTCAGGAATGTGGATCTACTTCACTGTGGTTAACTCATTCCTCGGTATCGCTTAGCTCCTATAAAAATAGGCACCTATAAAAATAGCTAAATACATCTGAGAAATAAAAATGGCGCTGCAGATTGAAGGTCTTCAGCGCCATTTTTATTATTAAACTAGAAGCTTACACAAAGCTAAGCATTACTTAGATTTGCTTTGTGGTTGACTGAACTCGACCACATCTTTGTAGAAAGCACGTTCAAACTGGGTGATTGGTGCTTCCACTGGTTTGTCTGGATCTTGTTCTTCAGGGAAGTAATCACGGACAAATTGCACAAACAGAGAGTTTGGTTTTCCCGCTTTATCCAATCCGTATCCCGCCATGTTGTAACTGCCGTATAGAGAACCACTTTTGGCGATAATGTTGCCTTGAATCGGTGCTTTTCTCATGCTTTGACGGTATTTGAGCGTTCCATCAGTGCCAGATCTAGGCATAGCCTCAATCAGGTTGAGCTGTTGATCGTTTTCCCAGATATAACGAAGCACTTGAGCCATGGTCTGTGACCTCATTCGGTTGTTTCTGGATAACCCTGAACCATCGACGAGCTGCGCTTTACTGAGGTCAATATTAGCCTTGGTCAGCAGTATCTGCTTTATCGCTTCAGTACCGTTATTGAAGCTACCCGGTTGAACATAAAATGTCGCTCCTAGCGTTTTAGTTAGATTATCTGCGATAAGGTTATCTGACTTCTTGAGCATGATATCGAGCAGTTCAGGAAGCTTTTCTGAGTTGTGACTAGCGACTAACGTGGTTTTGTCTGCTTTCGCTTTTTTACCAATAATCACATCACCTTTTACTTCTATTTTCAGTTCTTTGAGAAGCGATGTCACGACTTGATAGGTGTAAAGTTCTGGATTTTGAATCGCGAACTTGAGTGGCAGTGGCTTTTTACGCTCAACCAAGCAACCAGAGAGCTTGTAAGCGTTATCTGGTGTGGTGATGAGTTCCAAGTCGCATTGTGTCGCCTTCTGCCCAGAGCGAGTTACCGTGGCAGCGGTGGTCGTCACGTCTATCGGATAGTGAGCGGGAATATAAACGCGAGTGCTGCCATTACCTTTTGTATAAATAGAGGCTTGTGCGCAGTTGCTGTCCAAGGTCATTGCACTAGAAGGCGCGCTGTAACAAACGCCTAAAATGTCCCAAGGCCAACCCACCGCGCGTTGATAGCCCGTATAAGTCGAGTTATCGAGATACAGGTTACCGTTAATGGTTTTAGATTGTGATTTAGTATATTGAGCTAAAAGCCTTTTTAACTGCTCTCTTTGTAGCGTCGGGTCGCCGCTGAATGAGAGCACAACATCTTTATTAGAACGAGCAATGCTAGTCGTATAGTGAAAGTCATCCCCTAATTCCAACTTCGCTGCTAAAGCTGTGACCAGCTTTAAAGTACTGGCGGGAGGGTAGAAGCCATCACTGTTGGAATTCATTTTGTATGAATCGCCTCTCAGGGATTCCAAAATTACACTGGTGCTACTGCCATCAGGCAGTTTATCTAGAGGGGGGTAAGCGAAAGCGTTAACTGAGAAAGCGCTAATGGAAAAACTACATACAAGTAGTGTGGATAGAAGGCGCATAGAAGATTTCTTGGATGGCTGATGTTTTCAGTATACAGATATAAAAAACGCCCGCTAGATAGCGGGCGTTTTGATTCTCAATTAACTAATTAATCAATTAGATAATCAGAATTAGAAGTCGTAACGTAGACCTAGAGCGATTTCGTCTTCAGCGTCAGCTTTAGATGCATTACCGTTTACTAGAGATGTACCGCCGATCTTGTCACCTTCAGAAATTAGGTTGAAGTTGTACGAGATGTACGTGCGGAAGTTAGGCTTGAAGTAGTAAGTTGCATCGATTGCAACGTTATCTGCAGAAGTCTCATCGTTAGTTTCTGCGTTGTTGTACGTTAGAGTAAACGCAGTTTTATCTAGCGTGTACGCAGTTGCAAATTCGTAACCTGTGTAATCTACAGTACGGCGTAGAGTGTCAGCTTCTTTCTCACCGTCAGTGAATACACCTGCAAAGTATAGAGCTTCAGTGCGGAAAGATGCCGCTAGCATGTATTCGTTGTCTAGGTCTTGATCAGCGTAACCCGCACCTAGCTTGAAGCCAGAATCGCCGATTGCGTAGATACCAGATAGAGAGTAACCATCTTCACCGTTGTCGTCGTAACCACTGTCAGTTGCTGAATCTGTACGATCTGCAAAGCGGTAGCTTGCTTTTAGGCCTAGGTCTTGGAATTGGCCTTTGTAAGAAAGCATGTTGTCAGAACGGTCAGCTACTGCGATTTTGTCTGCAGCAGAGTTACCGTGGTAAGACATGATATCCGTGAAGTCTGTGATTACGCCTAGCGCACCGTCGTTTTTACCGTAAGTAACTTCACCGAAGTCACCGCCGATACCAGCGTATGTGTAACGGTTAGTGATGTCGCCGTCGTTGTTATCAGTAGAGCCGCCGTTTTCAGCAGTTGTGAATTCGCCTTCGTAGAAACCAACACCGTATAGGCCGTCTTGGATTTCAACTTTACCTAGGAAGTTTAGACGCACACGAGAGTTGTCTTGAGCTGCACCATCTTTTAGAGATAGACGAGCTTCAGCACGGCCACCGATTTCTAGAGAAGTGCCGTTTGAGCTGTATACAGATGTACCTTCGATACCACCAGCTTGTTTACCGTCCGCTGCCACTGCGTTAGTAGCAAGAGCTGCAGCAGATACAGCAAGCGCGATCATAGTCTTGTTCATGTTATTATTTCCTAATTACTGTCCATAGAAGTTTTATCAAGGATTTGAACCCTTTTGTGTATTGCCTGTATTAATCAGGCTTCATAATCATGATTAGAACAGAAGTCTGAAAAATGCCAGTGCAATCCATGGGTTACTTTTTACCTCTAAAGTTCCATGGTCAGTTAGTAAAATGATATAAAACTAAAAAATGAACACTGTTTTATTATATCTCTTATTGATTAAGTGTTTGTTTTAAAGTGATTTTTATAAAAGTGTGATCTGTGTTTATTTTGTTTGTTTTTTGTTTTTTTAGGTATTTAATTCTCCATTTATTGATGGGGAGGTTATTATTCATTTTTGTGATGTCTGTAATTTAGACCTAGATAAAGCTTTTATAACGCAAAGTGGAATAAAGGTGATTTAGCCATAAAGTTTGTTTACACTAAGCCAAATCGTTTTGTTTCTATCACCCAATAAATACGTTGGGTGTATTTATGTTGGCCAAAGAAAGCTTTGGCATAGAGGTAAAAAATGGAAAAGGTTCCAATGACAGTACGTGGCGCTCAGCAGCTACGTGACGAATTAGATCGCCTACTTAAGCTACGCCCTGTTATCTCAGCAGCTATTGGTGAAGCACGTGAACTAGGTGACCTGAAAGAGAATGCTGAATACCACGCCGCTCGTGAAGAGCAGGGTATTTGTGAAGCTCAGATCCGTGATATTGAATATAAGCTATCACTGGCTCAGATCATCGATGTAACGCAAATGGATAATACGGGCAAGATTATCTTTGGTACGACAGTGACACTGATTGATGTGGATACCGATGATGAGTTCCGCTACCAAATCGTTTCAGAAGACGAAGCTGACATCAAGACTGGCCGTATTTCTGTGAAATCACCAATTGCTCGCGGTCTTATCGGTAAGATGGAAGGCGATGAAGTAATGATCTCTACCCCAGGTGGTGACAAAGACTTCGAAATCGACAAAGTAGAATATATCTAATTGAATTTTCTTTGTTTCTGATAAGTAAAAAGGTCGCTAAATGCGACCTTTTTCGTTTCTCACGCTACACTAAAAGATAAGCGCTGTGGCTTCCTATTAGTGAAGTTAGCTTATATCAAACTCGCTTATTTACGTGGAATCTCGATTTTACGTGCTTCTGACTGGCGGAACAGTACTAGAACTTTACCGATAGTCTGTACTTTCTCAGCTTTAGTTTCACGTACAATTGCATCGATAATCAGTTGCTTAGTCTCACGGTCTTCTGATGCAACTTTAATCTTGATCAGTTCGTGGTGGTCTAGAGCTAATTCGATTTCCGCTAGAACAGCTTCAGTAAGTCCATTTGCGCCCATTAGCACAACAGGTTTTAAACTGTGAGCTAGGCCCTTTAGATGCTGCTTTTGTTTGGTACTTAGGTTCATTACGCGGCCAATTTTCTTTACTATTAGGGTTGAAAAAACCTATTTTAACGCCATCTAAAGCTGAAGACTATAATTTATTCAGCAATTAGTACTTTCCTCCAATTTAGGTATCCAATGAGCAAACAGAAACACTCGGCCAGTTCAGGCCGTTGGTTGAAGGAACACTTCGACGACAAGTACGCAAATGAAGCAAGAAAGAAAGGCTATCGTTCACGTGCTTATTTCAAAATGGAAGAGATTCAAACGAAAGATAAATTGCTGTCTCCTGGGATGACCATTGTGGATTTGGGTGCAGCACCTGGCGGTTGGTCTCAATATGCTGCTAAGATTGTTGGAGACAACGGACAAATCATTGCGTGTGACTTGTTACCAATGGATCCGATTGCTGGTGTTAGCTTTTTACAAGGCGATTTCCGCGAAGAAGCTGTGCTAGATGCCTTGTTGGAACGTATACAACCAAACATGGTTGATGTCGTGATGTCAGATATGGCACCTAATATAGCAGGCAACAATTCTGTGGATCAGCCAAGAGCTATGTATTTAGTTGAATTAGCTTTGGATATGTGTCGACAAGTTCTAGCTACCAATGGTAGTTTTGTTGTAAAAGTATTCCAAGGCGAAGGGTTTGACCAATACGTTAAGGACGTCCGCGAGATGTTTAAAACAGTAAAAGTTAGAAAACCCGACTCTTCTCGAGCTCGATCTCGTGAAGTGTTTATCGTAGCCACTGGTTACAAAGGTTAACGATTCTCTTCCAAGAGTGAGAGTTAACAACATGGCTACAGGTTACAAACTGTAGTACCCTACCTTTAATTACAATTAGTTATCGAGAGGCTTACACCTTGAGTGACATGGCAAAAAATTTAATTCTGTGGCTTGTTATCGCGGTAGTGTTGATGTCGGTATTCCAGAGCTTCGGCCCTGGGGAAAGTAACGGCAGAGCAGTAGATTACACCACGTTTGTACAGGAAGTTGGCCAAGGCCAGATTCAAGACGCACAGTTCAATAACAGCGAAATCACTTTCACACGTCGTGGTGGTGGTTCTAAGTATGTAACTTACATGCCTGTTTATGATCAAAAGCTACTTGATGACTTAATTAATCAAAACGTAAAAGTTCAGGGTACACCACCTGAAGAGCAGAGCCTGCTTGGCACTATCTTCATCTCATGGTTCCCAATGATCTTACTGATTGGTGTATGGATTTTCTTCATGCGTCAAATGCAAGGCGGCGGCGGCGGTAAAGGCGCGATGTCTTTCGGTAAGAGTAAAGCTCGAATGATGAGCGAAGAACAAATCAAAACCATGTTTGCTGATGTTGCTGGTTGTGACGAAGCAAAAGAAGACGTGAAAGAGCTTGTGGACTACCTTCGTGACCCAAGCCGCTTCCAAAAGCTAGGTGGTAAGATCCCGACAGGTATCCTGTTGGTTGGTCCTCCTGGTACGGGTAAAACATTGCTTGCAAAAGCGATTGCCGGTGAAGCGAAAGTACCGTTCTTTACTATCTCTGGTTCTGACTTCGTTGAAATGTTTGTTGGTGTTGGTGCATCTCGTGTGCGTGACATGTTTGAACAAGCGAAGAAAGCGGCACCTTGTATCATCTTTATCGATGAAATCGATGCTGTAGGTCGTCAACGTGGCGCTGGTGTTGGTGGTGGTCACGATGAACGTGAACAAACACTGAACCAAATGCTGGTTGAGATGGATGGTTTCGAAGGTAACGAAGGTATTATCGTTATCGCTGCGACTAACCGTCCAGACGTACTAGACCCTGCATTACTTCGTCCTGGTCGTTTTGACCGTCAAGTTGTGGTTGGTCTACCGGATGTACGTGGTCGTGAACAGATTCTTAAAGTACACATGCGTAAAGTGCCATTATCAGGTGATGTTGAACCGTCGCTGATCGCTCGTGGTACTCCAGGCTTCTCTGGTGCAGATCTTGCGAACCTTGTGAATGAAGCGGCGTTATTTGCTGCTCGTGGTAACAAGCGCAATGTATCTATGGTTGAGTTTGAACTTGCAAAAGACAAAATCATGATGGGTGCAGAGCGCCGTTCAATGGTTATGTCTGAAGAAGTGAAAGAGTCAACGGCTTACCACGAAGCGGGTCACGCAATTGTTGGTCGTTTGGTGCCTGAACACGATCCTGTGTACAAGGTGTCAATTATTCCACGTGGTCGTGCGCTTGGTGTAACTATGTATCTACCTGAGCAAGATCGCGTAAGCATGTCTCGCCAACATCTAGAATCAATGATCTCTAGTTTGTACGGTGGTCGTCTTGCTGAAGAACTTATCTACGGTAAAGACAAAGTTTCGACTGGTGCGTCTAACGATATCGAACGTGCAACTGATATTGCTCGCAAGATGGTTACGCAGTGGGGCTTCTCTGAAAAACTGGGTCCTCTTCTATATGCTGAAGAAGAAGGTGAAGTTTTCTTAGGTCGTGGTATGAGCCAAGCGAAACATGTTTCTGACGATACGACTAAGCTGATCGATGAAGAAATTCGTATTCTAATCGACCGAAACTATGCTCGTGCGAAGCAAATTCTTGAAGAGAACATGGATATCATGCACTCGATGAAAGACGCGCTAATGAAGTTTGAAACGATTGATGCAGGTCAGATTGATGACTTGATGGAACGTAAAGACGACATTCGTGAGCCAGCTGGCTGGGGTGATCAGGCGAAAGCAGAACCTGTGAAGGAAGAAGCTAAACCTGAAGCGAAATCAGAAGAAGCAACAGCTGAACCAAAAGCTGAAGAGTCGAAAGTTGAAGAAGTTAAATCTGAAACAGATGATGCTCAAAACAAAGATTCTTAATCGCTAAGTTATAAATTAAAACCCTGAGTACGCTCAGGGTTTTTCTGTTTCTAGCCCTAGATGTTTTTACCTTTAAGACCCACCTTCCATGATATTAAAAGCACATAATAAAACGCTCGTTTTAGACCGCCCACATGTGATGGGTATCCTCAATGTTACGCCTGACTCTTTCTCTGATGGCGGAAAATTCAATTCATTAGATAATGCTTTACTGCAAGCAGAGCGAATGATTCAAGCTGGTGTTAGCATTATTGACATTGGTGGTGAATCAACTCGCCCGGGAGCGCCTGACGTTCCTTTAGAAGAAGAGCTCGCTCGCGTTATTCCTGCCATTAAAGCAATTCGCGCTAAGTTTGATGTGTGGATCTCCATTGATACCAGTAAAGCTGAAGTGATGCGCCAAGCCGTTGAAGCGGGGGCTGATTTGATCAATGATGTGCGCGCACTGCAAGAGCCCGGAGCTTTAGAAGCGGCCGCCGATGCTAATGTGCCCGTTTGCCTGATGCACATGAAAGGTCAGCCAAGAACCATGCAAGCTAACCCTAATTACGATGATGTCCTAATGGATGTTGAAGCGTTCTTAAAAGAAAGGGTGGAGGCTTGTGAGGCTGTTGGTATATCAAAAGATCAGCTGATTCTGGATCCTGGTTTTGGTTTTGGTAAAACCATTGAGCATAATTACCACCTATTAGCGCACCTTGAAAAGTTTCATTCGTTAGGCTTACCTGTTTTAGCGGGGATGTCGAGAAAATCGATGATCTTTAAATTGCTAGACAAGGTTCCGGCCGACTGCATGGTCGCAAGCGTCACTTGCGCGGCGATTGCCGCGATGAAAGGCGCACAAATTATTCGCGTTCATGATGTCGAGGAGACACTGGAAGCGATGAAAATAATCGAAGTGATGAACAACAATCACTAAATATAATTAAGGAAAATCACTATGTCTGATAAAAGACGTTATTTCGGCACAGATGGTGTGCGTGGCAAAGTAGGCCAGTACCCGATTACACCTGATTTTGTTCTGAAGCTTGGCTGGGCTGCTGGTCGTGTACTTGCGAAGCAAGGTACAAAGAAAGTTATTATCGGCAAAGATACTCGTATCTCTGGTTACATGTTGGAGTCTGCGTTAGAAGCTGGTCTTGCGGCTGCAGGCCTTCAAGCGACGTTCACAGGCCCAATGCCAACACCTGCTGTTGCTTATCTAACACAAACATTCCGTGCTGAAGCGGGCATCGTAATCTCGGCTTCACACAACCCATACTACGATAACGGTATTAAATTCTTCTCTTCTGAAGGCACAAAGCTTCCGGACGATATCGAATTGGCGATTGAAGCTGAGCTTGATAAAGACATTGAGTGTGTTGATTCTTCTGAGCTTGGTAAAGCGGTTCGTCTAAATGATGCTGCAGGTCGTTACATCGAGTTCTGTAAAAGTACGTTCCCACATAAAATGACATTAGCTGGCATGAAGATCGTTATCGATTGTGCACATGGTGCGACTTACCACATTGCGCCTGCTGTATTTAAAGAACTGGGTGCTGAGGTCGTTGCGATTGGTGTTGAGCCAAACGGTACTAACATCAACCACGAAGTCGGTGCGACGGATGTACGTGCTCTGCAAGCAAAAGTGCTTGAAGAAAAAGCGGCATTAGGTCTTGGCTTTGATGGTGATGGTGACCGTATCATCATGGTTGACGAGCTAGGCAACAAAGTTGATGGCGACCAAATCGCTTACATTATTGCTCGTGATGCACTGCGTCGCGGTGAGTTGAAAGGCGGCGTTGTTGGTACACTAATGACCAACCTGGGTATGGAAAACGGCCTTAAGCAGTTAGGTATTCCGTTTGTACGTGCTGCTGTTGGTGACCGTTACGTAATGGAACAGCTTCTTGCTAAAGGCTGGAAGATCGGCGCTGAAAACTCGGGGCACGTTATCCTACTAGATAAAGTGACGACGGGTGATGCTATCGTTGCTGCTCTGCAAGTTTTGGCTTCAGTTGTTGATAGCGAAATGACACTGAATGAGTTGTCTCAGGGCATGACGTTGTACCCTCAAGTTCTAGAAAACGTTCGTTTCAGCGGAGATTCAAACCCACTAGAAGCCGAAGCGGTAAAAGCAGCGGTTGTTGAAGTAGAAGCAGAGCTTGGCGAGAAAGGCCGTGTACTATTACGCAAGTCTGGTACCGAGCCACTACTGCGTGTCATGGTTGAAGGCGAAGATGCAGAGCTTGTTCAAGCATCAGCGCTTAAGATTGCAGATGCAGTAAAAGCAAACTGCTAATTTAACCTTTTACTTAGCTGGCGCAGCGAATAGCGCTTGTGATTAGAAGTGGTTGACTTATCTCACGGTCAAAAGATATAACGGTCAAAAGAGACATAAATGAGTTTTGTGTCGCTTTTGACCTTTTTTTGACCATTCACTTGGTAAAGGCTTATTTTTTAGCAAATTCTCCTTGTCAGCCATCGTCGCATTCGCTAGTATTGCTCGGCCTTCAGTTAGGAGGTCGCTAGCCTTGTTCTTAAAAATAGTTTTTTGAACGGCGCTGGCTCAACAATTAGGAACATAGGTGGAAAAATGTTTACAGTTCTACTTGTGATTTACCTGTTGGCAGCGCTTGGTGTAATTGGCCTAGTGTTGATTCAACAAGGTAAAGGCGCAGATATGGGAGCCTCTTTCGGTGCTGGCGCTTCAAACACTGTGTTTGGTGCTGGTGGCTCAGGAAATTTCCTTACCCGAATGACTGCAATTTTTGCAACTACATTTTTTATCCTTAGCTTAGTGCTTGGTAATATGTCTACACATAAAACTGAGTCACAATGGATTGACCCGACCCAAGGTCAGGTGATTCAACAAGCTGATGATGCAGTGAGTGAAGTTCCGGCGCAAGGCGACGAAATTCCACAATAATCTGTAAAGATTTGATGCCGAGATGGTGAAATTGGTAGACACGCTAGCATGAGGTGCTAGTGCCTTAGGGTGTGAGGGTTCGAGTCCCTCTCTCGGCACCATGTTTACAAACTTGTAAAACATCTTGTTGGGCGTATAATGCTCGCAAGTCGGACGCGGGATGGAGCAGTTTGGTAGCTCGTCGGGCTCATAACCCGAAGGTCGTCGGTTCAAATCCGGCTCCCGCAACCAATTTCAATGCTATTATATAGCTTGTATTGGTAGCAAGTTTGCACAGTGTGAACCTCACTGTGAGTTAGGTGCTATATCGAATGTGATGGCACTTAACATATAAGGGTCCAGCAACAAAAACCCCGGCTTATACGGGGTTTTTTGTTATCTAAGCATTTGTAAATGTATTTAGATAATGTTTGCTTGGAATTTAAATTGGGCTTTGAGCCCTTTTTTTGTTTCTGGAGTGGTTAAATGACTGGTTTAGAAAGACAACTTACTGAAATGCTTGACGCTCCAGTAGCAGCATCAGGTTATGAGTTAGTTGGATTAGAATTTATTCGTGCTGGTGAGCACTCAACGCTACGTATTTACATCGATTCACCAAACGGTATCAATGTAGATGATTGCGCTGAAGTTAGCCACCAAGTAAGTGCCGTAATGGACGTTGAAGATCCAATTTCAGTGGCTTATAACCTTGAAGTGTCTTCACCAGGTTTAGAGAGACCACTGTTCAAAGCAGAGCATTACCAACAATTTATTGGTCACGAGGTAAGCATCGTTTTGAAAATGGCTGTCGGCAACCGTCGTAAATGGAAAGGTGATATCCAATCTATCGAAGGCGAGACAGTGAAAGTATTGGTTGAAGGACAAGAAGAAGAATTCGTCCTGAGCAATATTGCGAAAGCTAACCTGATCCCTAAATTTTAGTTCTCCTAGAGAGAAGAGCTTAAGAGGCTAGATTAATGAACAAAGAAATTTTGGCGGTAGTAGAAGCTGTTTCAAATGAGAAAGCAGTTCCTCGTGAGCGTATTTTTGAAGCGCTTGAAATGGCGCTTGCAACGGCAACAAAAAAGAAAAGCGAACTAGAAATTGAAGTTCGTGTTGAAATTGACCGTAAAACGGGTGATTTCGAAACTTTCCGTCGTTGGGAAGCTGTTGAGGAAGTTGAATTCCCAACAAAAGAAATCTCTATTGAAGCTGCAAAGTACGATGACCCAGAGATCGAACTTGGCGGTTTCATTGAAGATGATATCGAATCAGTAACGTTTGACCGTATTACGACTCAAACGGCTAAGCAAGTTATCGTACAGAAAGTACGTGAAGCTGAACGCGCTCAAATCGTTGAGCAGTTCATCGATAACGAAGGCGAGCTAGTAACTGGCGCAGTTAAGAAAGTTAACCGTGACACTATTATCCTAGACCTAGGTAACAACGCTGAAGCGGTAATCCTTCGTGATGACCAACTTCCTCGTGAAAACTTCCGTCCAGGTGACCGTGTTCGTGGTCTTCTTTACGCAGTTAAACCAGAAGCTCGTGGTTTCCAGCTTTTCGTTACTCGTTCGAAGCCAGAAATGCTAGCTGAACTATTCCGTGTTGAAGTGCCTGAGATTGGTGAAGAGCTAATTGAACTTAAAGGTGCTGCACGTGATGCCGGTTCTCGTGCTAAAATCGCTGTGAAAACAAACGACAAACGTATTGACCCAGTTGGTGCGTGTGTTGGTATGCGTGGCGCACGTGTACAAGCTGTTTCTAACGATCTTGGTGGTGAGCGTATTGATATCGTTCTTTGGGATGATAACCCGGCTCAATTCGTAATCAACGCAATGGCTCCTGCTGATGTTGCTTCAATCATCGTTGATGAAGACGCACACTCTATGGATATCGCTGTTGAAGCGGATAACCTAGCACAAGCGATTGGCCGTAGCGGTCAAAACGTACGTCTAGCGTCTCAACTTACTGGTTGGGAACTGAACGTAATGACTGTTGCTGATCTTGAGAAGAAGCACCAAGAAGAAGCAGTTGCTTCTATTGAAAACTTCATGAAGCACCTAGACATTGAAGAAGACTTTGCTCAAATGCTTGTTGAAGAAGGCTTCTCTACGCTTGAAGAAGTAGCATACGTTCCTGTGAACGAGCTTCTTGAAGTAGACGGTCTAGACGAAGGTATCGTTGAAGAACTACGTAACCGCGCAAAAGACGCACTGACTACTCTAGCGCTAGCGAAAGAAGAAACTTTCGACGGTGTTGAGCCTGCTGAAGACTTACTTGCACTTGAAGGTCTTGAGCGTGAAATGGCTTACAAGCTAGCAGCAAAAGGCGTTGCGACACTGGAAGACCTAGCTGACCAAGGCGTTGATGAACTAGAAGGCATCGAAGACCTAACTGCAGAGCGTGCAGGCGAGCTAATTATGGCTGCGCGTAACATCTGTTGGTTCGGCGACGAAGAATAATTCAGCAAGGAGAGAAAGCGGTATGACACAATTAACAGTTAAAGCACTGAGTGAAGAGATTGGTACGCCAGTTGACCGCTTAATTGAACAACTTGCTGATGCAGGCATGAAGAAAGCAGGGTCGGATCAAGTGACTGATTCAGAGAAGCAAACATTGCTAACGCACCTTAAAAAGGAGCACGGCGATACTTCAGGCGAAACAGAACCGACTCGTTTAACTCTTCAACGCAAGACCCGCAGCACGCTAAGTGTTGCCGCTGGAGGCGGTAAGAGTAAGGATGTTCAAGTAGAGGTACGTAAAAAGCGTACTTACGTGAAGCGCAGCACTATTGAAGATGAAGCGAAACGTGAAGCTGAGGAAGTAGCTAATCGTGAAGCGGAAGAGAAAGCACAACGCGATGCTGAAGAGCAAGCGAAACGTGATGCTGCAGAGAAAGCACAGCGCGAAGCTGAAGAAAAAGTAACACGTGAAGCGGATGCAAAACGTGAAGCTGAAGAGAAGGCTCAACGCGCACAAGCTGAAAAGGCTAAAAAAGACATGAATTCAAAAAATGCAGACGCTAACGCACAAGCGAAAAAAGAAGCGGATGAACTTAAAGCTCGTCAAGAGCTAGAAGCAACTCGTAAAGCAGAAGCTGAAGCAGCTAAGCTTGTTGAAGAAGCTCGTAAGTTAGCAGAAGAGAACCAAGAACGTTGGTCTGAAGAAGAGAAGAAGAAGAAAGAGCAAGAGAAATCTGCGGATTACCATGTGACTACTTCTACTTACGCTCGTGAAGCTGAAGATGCGGCAGATAAGAAAGATGAGAAAGCACCTCGTCGTCGCAAGAAGAAAGCAGCTCCTGCTAACCAACCTGCAAACAACCGTGGTGGTCGTAACCAGCGTGGTCGTGGCGGTAAAGGTAAGCTTGCTAAACCAACTTCAATGCAGCAAGGCTTCGATAAGTCAGCAACTGTTGCTAAATCTGACGTTGCTATCGGCGAAACTATCGTTGTTTCTGAACTGGCTAGCAAAATGTCAGTTAAAGCAACTGAAGTTATCAAAGTAATGATGAAGATGGGCGCTATGGCGACTATCAACCAAGTGATCGACCAAGAAACAGCACAACTTGTTGCTGAAGAAATGGGTCACAAGGTAATCCTACGTAAAGAAAACGAACTTGAAGAAGCAGTACTAGCTGACCGTGATAGCGATGCTATCGCTGAAGGTCGTGCTCCTGTTGTTACTATCATGGGTCACGTTGACCACGGTAAAACTTCAACACTTGATTACATTCGTAAAGCACACGTTGCTTCTGGCGAAGCTGGCGGTATCACGCAGCACATTGGTGCTTACCACGTAGATACTGACAACGGTATGATCACTTTCCTTGATACTCCTGGACACGCGGCGTTTACAGCTATGCGTGCTCGTGGTGCTCAAGCGACAGATATCGTTGTACTTGTAGTTGCAGCAGACGATGGCGTAATGCCACAAACAATCGAAGCAATCCAGCACGCGAAAGCGGCAGGCGTTCCTCTGATTGTTGCTGTGAACAAGATCGATAAAGAGGGTGCAAACCCAGACAACGTTAAGAATGAGCTAGCTCAATACGACGTTATCCCTGAAGAATGGGGTGGTGAGAACATCTTCGTTCACATCTCTGCTAAACAGGGTACAAACATCGATGGTCTTCTAGAAGCTATCCTTCTTCAGTCTGAAGTTCTTGAACTTACAGCGGTTAAAGAAGGCATGGCGTCTGGTGTTGTTGTTGAATCTCGTCTTGATAAAGGTCGTGGTCCAGTTGCAACAGTACTAGTACAGTCTGGTACTCTAAACAAAGGCGATATCGTTCTTTGTGGTCAAGAGTACGGCCGTGTTCGTGCAATGCGTGATGAAAACGGTAAAGACATCGAAACTGCAGGTCCATCTATTCCTGTAGAAATTCTAGGTCTTTCTGGTGTTCCTTCGTCAGGCGATGAAGCGACTGTTGTACGTGATGAGCGTAAAGCACGTGAAGTTGCGAACTACCGTCAAGGTAAATTCCGTGATGTTAAACTAGCTCGCCAACAAAAAGCGAAACTAGAGAACATGTTCGCGAACATGACGGCTGGCGAAGTTGCTGAGCTTAACGTGGTACTTAAAGCTGACGTTCAAGGTTCTGTAGAAGCGATTGCTGACTCTCTACTGAAACTGTCAACTGACGAAGTGAAAGTGAACATCGTAGGTTCTGGTGTTGGTGGTATTACTGAAACTGATGCAACGCTTGCTGCAGCTTCTAACGCTATCATCCTTGGTTTCAACGTTCGTGCTGACGCAACTGCGCGTAACACGGTTCAGAACGAAAACCTAGATCTACGTTACTACTCAATCATTTACCAACTAATTGACGAAGTTAAACAGGCGATGGGCGGTATGCTTGCTCCTGAATTCCGTCAAGAGATCATTGGTCTTGCACAAGTTCGTGACGTATTTAAGTCGCCTAAACTTGGTGCAATCGCTGGTTGTATCGTGACTGAAGGTACGATTAAGCGTAGCAACCCAATCCGTGTACTTCGTGAAAACGTTGTTATCTACGAAGGTGAACTAGAGTCACTTCGTCGCTTTAAAGATGACGTTCAAGAAGTTAAGAACGGTTACGAGTGTGGTGTCGGCGTTAAGAACTACAACGACGTTCGCGTTGGTGACCAGATCGAAGTATTCGAAATCGTTGAGGTTAAACGTACTCTAGACTAATCAGTCTGTACGACTCGACATATTGACTAAGGTTACTAACATTACTAGTAAAGGTAATAAGTAATCGGTTGTTGAATACACCATGGGGGGCTGGTAATTACCAAGCCCCCCATCTTTCTAAGTGAGAAAAGAAAATGTCAAAAGAATTTAGCCGCACACAACGTGTGTCTCAGCAGCTTCAAAAAGAGCTTGCTCTTATCCTACAACGTGAAGTTCGTGACTCACGTATTGGTATGGTAACTATCTCAGACGTAGAAGTGTCTCGTGACCTTGCTTACGCAAAAGTGTTCGTGACTTTCCTGTGTGTTGGTGAGCAAACTCCTGAATCATGCCTTAAAGCTCTTAAAGAGCATGAAGTGCCAGTTCGTATGGCTCTTGGTAAGCGTATTCGCCACCGTCTAACGCCTGAAGTTCGTTTTACTTACGACAACACACTAGTAGAAGGCATGCGTATGTCTAACCTAGTAAGTGAAGTTCTGAACGACGACAAGCGTAAGCAAGAAGAAGCTGGCCGCACTGACGAAACTCAGTCTAAGGGCGAAGAGTAATGGCTCGCCGTCGTAAAGGTCGCCCTATCAACGGGGTAATTCTATTAGATAAGCCGACTGGTATTTCGTCTAATGATGCACTGCAAAAAGTAAAGCGTATTTACTTTGCAGAGAAGGCAGGGCACACCGGTGCTCTGGATCCTCTTGCGACTGGCATGCTGCCAATTTGTCTTGGTGAAGCGACGAAGTTCTCTCAGTTTCTTCTAGATTCTGATAAGCGCTACGTTGTTATCGCTAAGCTTGGTGAGCGTACCAATACCTCTGACTCTGATGGTGAAGTGGTAGAGACACGTGATGTTAACGTGACTCAAGAACAGCTTGAACGTTGCATTGCGAGCTTCAAGGGTGAAACCGATCAGATACCATCAATGTTTTCGGCATTGAAGTATCAAGGTAAGCCTTTGTACGAATACGCACGTGCAGGTATCGAGGTTCCTCGTGAGTCTCGTAAGATCACTGTGTACTCTATTGAACTGCTTCGCTTTGAAGGTGATGAAGTTGAAATGGAAGTGCATTGTTCGAAAGGCACATACATCCGCACAATTACCGACGACCTTGGTGAAATGCTAGGTTGTGGTGCTCACGTGACCATGCTTCGTCGTACAGGTGTCGCAAAGTACCCATACGAGCGTATGGTGACTTTGGAGCAGTTAAACGAGATCCTAGAGCAAGCACAGGCGCAAGAAATTGCACCGAAAGAGCTGCTTGATCCACTGCTGATGCCAATGGACACTGCCGTTGAAGACTTACCAGAAGTAAACCTGAACGCGGAACTGACTGACCTAGTTCAGCACGGTATGCCAGTTCAGGTTGCTGGTGCGCCAACTGAAGGCACGGTTCGTATGACAAGTGGCGAAGAGAAGCTGTTTGTCGGCGTAGCTCAGATTGCTGAAGATGGCCGAGTTGCACCGAAGCGTTTGGTTGTTTTCAGAGATGAAGAGCCACAAGCGTAGCGCTTACATCGGATCTTAGCGCTGAGTCGTGAAAAGCGAGCAAATAAGATAGAAAGCGAACGCCTAATTTAGGTGGTTCGCTTTTTTCGTTTTTAATGGGTTCGATTGTTATTGCGCCAACTGACAAACTTCCCTATAATCCTCGGCTCGCGTAGCGGCTGAATCAGAGATTGGCTGCTACAAATATAAACTTACTCTTATCAGGAGAGAATTATGTCTCTGAATGCAGAAACTAAAGCAGCAATCGTTGCAGAATACGCACAATCTGAAGGCGACACAGGTTCACCAGAAGTACAAGTAGCACTACTTACTGCTTCTATCAACCACCTACAAGGTCACTTCAAAGCGCACAAACACGATCACCACAGCCGTCGTGGTCTACTACGTATGGTTTCTAGCCGTCGTAAGCTTCTTGATTACTTGAAAGGCAAAAACCTTGCTCGTTACCAAGACCTAATCAAGCGTCTAGGCCTACGTCGCTAATAGCGATGTCTGCAAAGACAGTTTGAAGAAAAGGAGCATTTATGCTCCTTTTTTTGTGCCTGTAAGAAAATGCTAGGCTGGATGCTCAGAATATCATCTGGCTTTTTCTGATAGGAAATATATCTCCTAATAAAAATAGTTTATACTACGCCCGCCTATAGCGTTTTCAGCGTTTGGCAATCAACCTCTCAAGAGATTACAGTCACAGATGTCGGCCAATAGGTCGCGACTATTCAAAGGCGGATTTGGTCTTAATTCGGCGTATGAACACATACAAAGAGTCACCATCCTAAGTCCCTTTTCACTAGTCGCGATTGGTAATGTCTTGAGTCATTATTCACTTAATCTAAAGTCTGACTTTAGAGCTAAGGATATACAATGTTTGAAAAACCAGTTGTAAAATCGTTCCAGTACGGTAACCACACCGTTACTCTAGAAACGGGCGTAATTGCACGTCAAGCTACTGCTGCTGTAATGGCGACTATGGACGATACATCAGTATTCGTTTCTGTTGTTGCTAAGAAGGAAGCAGTTGCAGGTCAAGACTTCTTCCCACTAACAGTAAACTACCAAGAGCGTACATACGCTGCGGGTAAAATCCCTGGTGGTTTCTTCAAGCGTGAAGGTCGTCCATCTGAAGGCGAAACACTAACAGCTCGTCTGATTGACCGTCCAATTCGTCCACTTTTCCCAAGTGCGTTTAAAAACGAAGTTCAAGTTATCGCTACGGTTGTTTCTATCAACCCTGACGTAAACCCAGACATGATCACTATGATCGCAACATCTGCTGCGCTTGCTATCTCTGGTGCTCCATTCAATGGTCCTATCGGTGCTGCACGTGTTGGTCACATCGACGGCGAACTTGTTCTTAACCCATCAAATACTGAGCTTGAAAACTCTAAACTAGACCTAGTTGTGTCTGGTACAGAAGGCGCAGTACTTATGGTTGAATCTGAAGCAGATAACCTATCTGAAGAAGAAATGCTTTCAGCTGTTGTTTACGGTCACGACCAACAACAAGTTGTAATCAAAGCAATCAACGAGTTTGCTGCTGAAGTTGCAACTCCATCTTGGAACTGGGAAGCACCAGCAGTTAACACTGAGCTTAAAGCTCAAGTTGCTGAACTTGCTGAAACTCGTCTATCTGACGCGTACCAGATCACTGAGAAAATGGCTCGTTACGAGCAAGTTGGCGTAATCAAGAACGACGTTGTTGAAGCTCTAATTGCACAAGACGAAAACCTAGATGAGCGCGAAATCCGCGGCATGCTTGGTTCTCTAGAGAAAAACGTAGTACGTAGCCGCATCATCGCTGGCAACCCACGTATCGATGGCCGTGAAAAAGACATGGTTCGTGCGCTAGACGTACGTACTGGTGTTCTTCCACGTACACACGGTTCTTCTCTATTCACTCGTGGTGAAACTCAAGCACTTGTTACTGCAACGCTTGGCACACAACGTGATGCTCAAATCATCGACAGCCTGATGGGTGAGAAGAAAGACAACTTCCTTCTACACTACAACTTCCCTCCATACTGTGTAGGTGAAACTGGTTTCGTTGGTTCTCCTAAGCGTCGTGAAATTGGTCACGGTAAGCTTGCTAAACGTGGTATCCAAGCAGTAATGCCTTCTGTTGAAGAATTCCCATACACAGTTCGTGTTGTATCGGAAATCACAGAATCTAACGGTTCTTCTTCAATGGCTTCTGTATGTGGTACATCTCTAGCTCTTATGGATGCTGGTGTTCCAATCAAAGCTTCTGTTGCGGGTATCGCAATGGGTCTTGTTAAAGAAGGCGACGATTTCGTTGTTCTTTCTGACATCCTTGGCGACGAAGATCACCTAGGTGACATGGACTTTAAAGTAGCAGGTACTAACGCTGGTATCACTGCACTTCAAATGGACATCAAGATCGAAGGTATCACTAAAGAGATCATGCAAATTGCACTTAACCAAGCGCAAGGTGCACGTAAGCACATCCTTTCTGTAATGGATGAAGCTATCTCTGGTGCTCGTGAAGATATCTCTGAATTCGCTCCACGTATCCACACAATGAAAATCAGCTCTGATAAGATCAAAGATGTTATCGGTAAAGGCGGCGCAGTTATCCGTGCTCTTTGTGAAGAAACTGGTACTACAATCGAAATCGAAGACGATGGCACAATCAAGATTGCTGCTACTGAAGGCGCAGCTGCTAAAGAAGCTATCCGTCGTATCGAAGAGATCACAGCTGAAGTTGAAGTTGGCCGCATTTACCAAGGTAAAGTTGCTCGTCTAGCTGACTTCGGTGCATTCGTTACTATCCTTCCAGGTAAAGATGGTCTAGTACACATCTCTCAAATCGCTGACAAGCGCGTTGAGAAAGTGTCTGACTACCTAACTGAAGGTCAAGAAGTTCCTGTTAAGGTTCTTGAAATTGACCGTCAAGGCCGTGTACGTCTAAGCATGAAAGAAGCAGTTGAAACGCCAGCTGAAGGCGAAGCACCTGCTGCTGAGTAATTCTCAGTGTGTCGATGGTGATATCGCTTTTTAGTGATTTCTAACCTATCGTCAACAAAGCATGTTATAAAGGGGAGCATATCGCTCCCCTTTTTTATTGCGGTCATAACAGGAGTAATTATTTGTGAAATGGTTTCAAACCGCGAGTATGTGTTTACTGCTTGTACTAACAGGTTGTGCGACAACATCAGATAACACCTCAAGTTGGGTTTATCCACCGATGGCTGTGCCACTGCAACCAAGCGTTCAGCAAGAAGTTCAAATTGCACGTCTTAGTCAGTTATTACAGCGCCCAGATTTGAACGATGAAGTTCGAGCTAAGATGCTGTTTGAACGTGGTAACTACTACGACAGTGTTGGCCTGCGTGATCTCGCGCGTCTCGACTTCAACCAATCTCTTTCATTGAACCCTGCTCAACCTGATATCTTCAATCTTTTGGGTGTTTACTTTACGCAGGTAGGGGAGTTTGATGCGGCTTATGAATCTTTTGATTCTACGTTAGAGCTTGATCCTGCAAACTCTTACGCAGAAAGGAACCGCTCTATCGCGCTTTACTATGGCGAGCGTTACGACTTAGCCAATGAAGAGATGATGAAGCACTATGCCGACGATCCTAGCGATCCGTTTCGCGCTCTGTGGTTGTACATCATTCAGCATGAGCTGACGCCAGAGCAGGCTAAGCTTGATTTGCAAAAACGTTACGAGAGCCGTGATGAGCAGTGGGGTTGGGTATTAGTCGCGATTATGCTTGATGACATTACTGAAGAGCAGGCTTTCAAGGCGATCTTAACCGGTACTCGTGACAACACGTTACTTGCGCAGCGTCTAACAGAGACGTACTTCTACCTTGCTAAGCGTTACCATATGAATGGTGATTACGCGAATGCTATCTCTTTGTACAAGTTAGCGGTTTCTTTTAACGTGTATGAATACGTAGAACACCGTTACTCTTTCTTAGAGTTAAGCCGTATCTTCACCACGCTTAAAGCTGAGCACTTAGCACAAGTTAAGTTAGCTGAGGCCGAAGAAGAAGCTAACGCTAAGTAAGCAACACATTTTGATTCCGAAAAGCCGCTGCCTGTCAGCGGTTTTTTTATGCTCCTTTTTTATGATCTTCATCTCGTTTTGATTGCTTTTTATTTAAACAACACTAAAATAGTTAGTCTTGCTAACTAAATGCCATTCTTTGATTAGGTGAGTATGCTGAACCAGAATTTAGAAAAGATTGAGCGCTTCGCCTCTAAGATATGGCGCACTCAGGTAAATGAAGATCCTATTTGCCAATTGAGCTTCAATGAATATGACTATTTGAAGGTCATTCAAGCCTCTCCTGAACCGATCCGATTGACAGATCTGGCGATTGAAATGCAAGTAACCAAGCCTTCAGCAACTACTATGGTTCAAAGGTTAGAGAGAAAAGGTCTCGTTGAGCGTAAAGCTTCGCTCGAAGATGCGAGGTCTAAGTTGGTCGTACTGACCAGCAAAGCGGAAGTCGGCTTGGAAGAAGAAAGTAAGATCTATCAGGTTATGGCACAGATACTGGAAAGCCGTTTGTCTGAGCAAGAATCTCAGCAGTTAAACCTATTATTAAATAAAGCTTTAAAGTAAATAATTTAGATATTTAGTTAGTCTTGTTAACTAATTTTTCGAGTCATATCTTGTTGATATGCGACTCACAAATGAAAGTAGAGTAAGAAATGAGTAACTCAATTAGTCGCCAGTTTTGGCGATACACAATCCCTACCGTGGCGGCCATGTTGGTTAATGGCCTGTACCAAGTGGTGGATGGCATCTTCATTGGCCGCTATGTGGGGGCTGATGGACTTGCAGGTATCAATGTTGCGTGGCCTGTGATTGGTTCGATTCTTGGTATTGGTATGTTGGTGGGTGTGGGCACAGGTGCGCTTGTCTCGATTCGCCAAGGTGAAAAAGATACTCAAGGCGCTAAGCAGATCTTAGCAACGGGCTTAACCTTGTTGTTAGCGATAACGCCTATTGTCTCTGCATTGCTGTTCTTGTTTGCTGATAACTTCTTGCTTTGGCAGGGCGCTGAAGGGCGAGTGTATGAACTTGGTCTGCAGTACTTACACATTCTGATTGGTGCTAGTGTCTTCACGCTAGGTTCGATCGCGATGCCGTTTCTACTGCGTAACGATGACAGTCCGAACTTAGCGACGATACTGATGATCGTTGGTGCGGTGATTAATATCGTGCTCGATTACCTGTTTATCGCTCTCTATGGCTGGGAGTTGATGGGTGCAGCATTAGCAACAGCGATTGCCCAGTTTGTAGTAACGGCTCTCGGCTTGGCTTACTTCTTCTCGCGTCGAGCAAACCTACGTTTACGTTGGAATGAGTTGAGATTGAAGCTGGATGTGATTCCACAAATCTTCGCCATTGGTACATCAAGCTTCTTTATGTACGCTTATGGTTCGATGATGGTGGCGTTGCACAATGCGTTGTTCTCTCAATATGGCGACCAGTTGATGATCGGTGCTTACGCGATTTTGGGCTACATCGTGACGGTTTATTATCTCACGGCTGAAGGTATCGCCAACGGCATGCAACCATTGGTGAGCTACAACCATGGTGCGCGTAACCAAGCAAACATCCGCAAGCTACTTAAGATTGCGATGATGAGTTCGGTATTGATTGGTGTGGCGTTCGTGCTGCTTCTCAATGCGTTCCCACGTGAGTTTGTATCAGTATTTAACTCAGACGAACCTCAGTTGGTTGAGTACACCGTGTTGGGTATTCGCCTTCACATGTTTGCACTGGCGCTGGATGGCTTCTTGGTAGTCGCAGCTGCTTACTATCAAGCGGTGAACAAGGGCAGCAAGGCGATGTTTGTGACTATAGGTAATATGCTTATCCAACTACCGTTCTTGTACATTATGCCTAAGTTGTATGGTGTGCCGGGGATCTGGATTGCGTACCCACTGTCTAACATCGCGCTAAGTGTGGTGGTGATGGTGATGCTCTACAAAGATATAAAGAAGCTCGATGCCTCATCGATGGAAACCGCGGCGGCATAGGTCGCGTTTCTTAAGTCGAATAAAATAGGTCTAGCGAATGCTAGACCTTTTTTGTATTTGTTACTGGTTAGTCCAATGCGAGGAACTAGATGTTCTTAACGTCTAAACCTGCAAGCTGATGCCAATACCCATTACATTGGCGGCTTTCAATTTTCATCGGTTTTTGACCTTGCTCGTTTGCTCTGAAGTTGTTGATTTCAGAGAAGGTATCGATACCGAGAGGGCTTAAACGAACCACATCAACCAGGTCGTGCATGTTCGGTAAATCATTGACTAGGTTGTAGCAGTAGCCTGATTGCGTCTGAATACCGTTAAGGTTGAAGACTGATTGGCCTTCTTGGCTTTCTACTTGTAGCCCTGTTGGGTAATTGATACAGCAGGTTTCGCAATCGTCTTTAGCTTTGTTTTCAGCGCGAGCGGTAAAGCAGCGTGCTGAGTAAGCAAGCGGCAGGTAGCCGTGGCTAAACACTTCAACTTCGAACTTGTTACGAATATTTAGCTCTTCGCACTGGGTCATTACGTTGCTTAGCCATTCGCGAGAAAGCTCAACCGGCATACACCAACGCGTCATGCCTTGTTTCAAGAATAGGTTCAGGGTGCGTGCGTTGTAGGTGTTTACTGCCGGGCCAACCACGAAAGGTACTTTGCTTTCGCTGGCCAGTTGAATTGCAGACACATCATTGGCTTCGATCGCAAAGTCACCGTTATCGATGTACTTCTTCATGATGTTGACTTCGCTTGGTGCTTCTAGCAATGCCATGGTGGAAAGTACGACTTGCTTACCTGAAGCAGACAGCTCTTTAGCAATGTCCATCCAGTGTTTCGCTTTCATCTCACGACGTTTTGAACACACCGCTTCACCTAGATAGATGATGTCGGCAGAGCTTGATTTCGCTTGCTCATAGAAGCTTTCAACGTCTTGTTTTGGCCAAAAATAAAGTAGAGGGCCTAATGCGTATTTCATTGAGTTCTCCATTTGGCTCTATTGCCATTTACGGTGATAAGCGCCAAGCGTGGTTTGTGTACCTTCAGATACATTCGCCAGTGTCGCATTCCAAGCTTGTTCCACTTGGTATTGTTCTGGGTTCGCTAAGTAGCGATCGATAGCTGCGCGCCAAGTGCGAGTGACTTGTTCAACATAAGCCGGGCTGCGTTGTCGACCTTCAATCTTCACTGAGGCAACGTTTGCCGCGAAAAGCTCAGGCAACATGGATAGCGTGTTGAGGCTGGTGGGCTCTTCAAGTGCGTGATAGCGCTTACGTTCACCATCGATCTCGGCTTCAAAGCGGCCTTTACACAGCGTTGGGTAACCTGCGTTCTCACCTGCTTCATACTTATCGATAAGGATTTCGTTCAAGCGAGACTCGAGGCCAGTTTCTGTTTCTTGCCAGCGAACGTATTTTGCGGGAGAACAAGCACCAACGGTATTTGGTGATTCGCCTGTCATGTATGAAGAGAGGTAGCAACGGCCTTCTGCCATGATGCACAAGCTACCAAAAGCGAATACTTCAAGGTCAACGTCAGAAGTGATGTTACGAGAAAGCTGTTTGACCTGATGAATCGACAACACACGCGGTAGTACGACACGCTTAACGTTGAAGTTTTTATGGTAGAAGTCGATAGCCGCCGCATTGGTCGCAGATGCTTGCACTGATAGGTGCAGTTCGAGATCTGGATACTTATTTGCTGCGTACTCAAGCACCGCGATGTCTGCGATGATCAGCGCATCAACACCCAGAGCAGCGGCGTTGTCTACGGCATTAGTCCAACGGTCGAAGCCATTTGGGTGAGCAAACGTATTTAGGGCAACATGAATTTTCTTGTTGTGGTCATGCACATACTGCACAGCACGATCGAGCTTTTTACCCGCAAAGTTTAGGCCTGCAAAGTGTCGGGCATTGGTATCGTCTTTGAATCCGATATAGACAGCATCCGCACCACAATCAATAGCGGTTTTCAAAGCAGGTAAGTTACCCGCTGGGCATAAGAGTTCCATTTGCTCACTACCAGTAGAATTAAGTTGAAGCGAGCATTTTATGAAGAATTGTGAATGACGGAATTGATGTAAGGCAGGTTTAGATGGATAAATCTGCTTTTACTCCGTTTGAGGTACTGACGAGTGACCGTTTTACATGTTGGCTTGGTTTAAATATGAGGTACTTGATTAGTTCTTATGACGGCGGTTTTGGGCAAACAACTCTTCGACATCTTGTTTTGGTTGCGGACGGTAGAAGTGGAAGCCTTGAATCGAACTACAGTTGAGGTTCGATAGCAGAGTTGCTTGCTCACTGGTTTCGACACCTTCAGCAACCACGGTCAAATCGAGAGATTTACCTAGGTTGATGATGTTTTCAATTACGGTGATTTGCTTTGGTAGGGTATCGATATCAGAGATGAAAGCACGGTCTATCTTAAGCTCATCAATTGGGAAGCGAGCAAGGTAAGACAGTGAAGAGTAACCTGTACCAAAATCATCAATGGAGAGAGCAAAGCCAAGTTTCTTGATGGCGTTAAGCATTTGGAGTGTGTGTTCACTATCACTCATCACCGCACTTTCCGTTAGCTCGAACGTAATCGCACTTGGATCAAGCTCGGTCGAACGCAGTAGCTTTTCCATGTAATCAATCAGTTTCGGGTTACCAAACTGTTCTGGTGAAAGGTTGATAGCCACTCGACCTGGAAGGATACCTTGCATCTTCCAGCGCTTAACCGTAGCAAATACTTCACGCATTACCACTCGGCCAAGTTGTTCAATAAGCCCTGCTCGTTCCGCCACAGGAATGAACGCGGCCGGACTGATATAACCTTCGACAGGATGCTTCCAACGTACCAGAGCTTCAGCGCCGTTGATGGTGAAATCACGGGCATTCACTTTCGGTTGATACCAAACCTCAAGTCCATTTTGTTGCAGTGCTTTTTGGAGCTCTATCTCAAGCCACAGTCGCATACGCGCTTCTTTATTCATCTGTTCGTTGAACTTGATCAGACGATTACGACCACGATCTTTCGCTTCATACATTGCTGTGTCTGCATTTTGCAGCAAGATACGAGCATCAGTACCATCTTGAGGAAAGCTCACACTACCAATAGAGCAGGCTAAGCGCTTGCTAAAGTGGTGAAGATCGAAGGGTTGATTGATCAGGGAAATGATCTTTTCAGCGAGCATTTCAGGTGTTCGCTGATGTTCAGGTTCTGGAAGGATAATACCAAACTCATCCCCGCCTAAATGTCCAATCACGGCCTTACGAGGCAGTAAGCGTTTAAGACGCGAAGCGACCTCTTTAATCACCTTGTCACCGATGTGATGACCAAGTGAGTCATTGATATTCTTAAAGTTATCAATGTCTAAGTAGAGCATCACCACCGGCGTATCGTTGTGAATGAACTGCTCAAGACGCTTAGTAAACCCAACTCGATTGTAGAGTTTGGTCAGTGCATCTATGTAGGCATCTTCACTGTTTGCTGGTGTGTATTGTTTTGCGGTTTCTTGTGCGTCTTGAATAAGCACCAGCTGAGTGTTGCTTCCAAGAACGGTGGTGGAGTCGATGTTGAGCTGGACCTTACGTTCAAAGCCGCATCGCGCACCCGTTAAGCAAACCAAACCAGACTCAGAAATAATAGAGCTGAGGTTATTATTGAAGACTGTTTTGGTTTGTTCATCGATAAATAGGCGTCCCAGCTGTTCGCCAATTAACTCTGTGGTTGAGTTAAAGCCAAGCAGGCGCGCTGCCGCTGGGTTGGATGACAAGATATAGTCACTTTCAACGAGCAGTAATCCGTCAGGGAGTAGTTGAGATAGTTTGTGGAATTTGGCTTCGGATTCTTCTAAAGAACGGACAAGTACTTGGTTTTCTGATGTGTCGAAGGCGTGAAAGACGATGTAGTCGGTTTTGTTGCCATTGGTAAGCGGAGATAGGCTGAAATGAAGGCTGGTATCGAGGTCTGTTTCGTTGAGGGTGACTTCGGCCTCAATCGTTTCGCCACTGAATGCACGCTCATAGTAAGGCTTGAGATGTTGGTAGAACTGTTCGCCCAATGTTTGGCGATCATTCATGCCTGCAAGCTCTGTTTGACTCAAACCAGCAATATCGCAGTAACGCTCATTCACCATAAAATAGTTATGTTGAGCATCAAGTACTGCAAAAAAGAACGGACTATTTGCAGTTAGCTGGGTAAACCAATGTTGTAGTTGTTGGGGAGGCATCAAAGTACTACCAATTCTCCAAGAGCTTGAATATTCACTATCGATAAATATTTATTACTTTTTGTGTGGCTATCGATATTTACCTGTGAGTGCAGCGATCCGCTGTAATTCTCATTACCTGAGTTACTATAACTGTGATTTTCAGGATATTAAAGGTCGAGTATCAAACAGAAGTTAATTTGATACATAACAGTAACTGAGATCTCAACATCATCTATGATGCATTCCATATTATTGACAAAGTTACGGATAAGTCACGTGATAAACAAGATTCGCACTCAACTAGTTCAAAATGCCGCATCAATTTTGCGATCTCCAGTCCAGTTATTGCCTAAAACAGTACAAAAAAGAGCCTTATTGGAGGCGCTTAAGAATGTATTCAAGGAAGCTTTAGAGGACGGTGACTTTGAGTTTTTAGAAGACAAATGGCTGAAAGTCTCAATAAAAGACATGGGGTTAAGTTGGTGTATTAGCTACAAAAATGAGCAACTGGTTGTAGCTGATAAAGACGTGGTTGAAGATGTAAGCTTTAGCGGCAATCTTAACGATCTTGTGTTGATTGCGGGACGTAAAGAAGACCCAGATACGCTTTTCTTCCAACGTCGACTGTCTATTGAAGGTGATACAGAGCTCGGTTTAGAGGTCAAAAACTTGATGGATAGCGTAGATTTGGACTTATTGCCGACTCCTATGAAAACTTTGTTAAATCAATTAGCTGATTTTGTGCAGAAGGGAGTACAATCCCCAGATACACAAAGTGAGGTAATGAATGCTTATTCGAACTGAAGCACCGGCAGATATACTTGTCATTGATCGTCTATTGAAATCTGTTTTTGAAACGGATGCAGAAGCTAATTTGGTTATGAGCTTGCGTGAGAATAGTCATTTAACGCTATCGCTGGTGGCTTGCTCTGACGAAGGCGAGGTGGTTGGTCACCTGATGTTTAGCCCAATTACCCTTAAAGGTGACGATCACAACTGGCAGGGGCTTGCACCACTTGCTGTGAAAGAAGAGTTCCGCAACCAAGGCATTGCTAAATCACTGGTTGAAGATGCTTTCTCTACTTTGGTTGATTTTGGTTACCCAGCCTGTGTCGTGCTTGGTGATCCTGCCTATTACGGTCGCTTTGGTTTCAAGGCTGCGAGTGAATTTGGTTTGAGCTGCACTTGGGATGTACCTGAAGGAGCTTTCCAAGCTATCGAGTTAGTTGAAGGTGCGCTTGCAGGGCATTCTGGTGAGATTGCTTACAGTCCTGAGTTCAACGACTTATAAGCTGATTTATCACGCAACAAGATACAAACTGATTTAGTCTAAATAAAGGAGCTTGATGCTCCTTTATTTTTTGTTAGTATCAGCCCTGCTCTAATAAGCGCTCTTTCAATAGAGGCAGCTTTCACAAAACTAGTTCTAACAAACTTCTGGTTTCAATAAACTTTGGCTCCAATAAACTTAAGGTTACTACCGCTAGATATGTCACAAACACACGCGCAATACCTACATGAGATGGGCATTAGCCAATGGGAACTAAGTCACCCAGAGCGTTTAGCAGGTTATGAATCTGAATTGACTCCGCTCTCGAGCGATTGCAAGTTACTGTTGGTTTCGCCTGAAAAACCTCAGGAAGATCTCGCCGTGATGTTTGAGCGAGTACTCAAAAGTATCAAGCTCGACTTATCTCAGGCTTTACACCTTCAACCGCAACACTTGTCTACTGTGGATTTAGGTTCGGTTGAGTGGATATGGTTTGCTGGTTGTGAGTCGGCTCAAGAGCTGAAGGCTAAAACACTTCAATCGCCATTACTGTCTGACATTAACGGTAACAACCAACACCGCCGCGACTTATGGCAACAAATTTGTGCTTATGACTAATCAATTTTTACCGACTTCACAACAACACCTAGACGCCATTTGGAAGATAGAGCAGGCCGCGCATTCTCACCCTTGGTCTGAAAATATGATCCGAGATCTTGATAGCCGAGGCGCTTGTCATCATGTCCTTGAAGTTGATGGACAAGTGGTGGGCTATTTCTTCGCTCAAAATATTGTTGGTGAAGTGACGCTGCTTAATATTGCGGTAGACCCAAGCAAGCAAGGCAAAGGTTATGGTAAGGCACTAACTGAACATTTCCTTGATATATGTGAACAAGCTGATGCTGAAAGCGCTTGGCTGGAAGTTCGCGAAAGTAATGTGAACGCGTTTAATCTTTACGAAAAGGCAGGCTTCAACGAAGTTGATCGCCGTCGTAATTACTATCCAACTAAACAAGGCAACGAAGATGCCATCATTATGAGCTATCTTTTTATGTCTTTTAGCTAGTCATGTTACGTCTTTTCGCTAACTAGATAGCTAATCACAAAATTAGCCAAAAAATAGGGTGTAAACTGACCCTTTAGAAAGTGATACGCTTTCTGTATAATCCGCACACAGAATTCAAGGGCAAGTATTATCTACTTGCCCTTTTTACGCTTTAGATCAGCAAAGGGCGACTATGTCTTTCCAACAAGAAGTGAGCAAACGTAGAACGTTTGCGATTATCTCTCACCCGGATGCGGGTAAAACCACGATTACTGAAAAAGTTCTTTTATTCGGAAACGCGATTCAAAAAGCGGGTACCGTAAAAGGCCGTGGCTCTAACCAGCACGCTAAATCTGACTGGATGGAGATGGAAAAAGAACGTGGTATCTCGGTAACTACGTCGGTAATGCAATTCCCATACAATGATTGCCTAGTAAACCTACTCGATACTCCAGGACACGAAGATTTCTCGGAAGATACGTACCGTACGCTAACAGCGGTTGATTCTTGTTTGATGGTTATCGATGCTGCTAAAGGTGTCGAAGACCGTACTCGTAAGCTGATGGAAGTAACACGTCTGCGTGATACTCCAATCGTAACGTTTATGAACAAACTTGACCGTGATGTTCGTGACCCGATGGAAGTGCTTGATGAAGTGGAAAGCGAGCTAGGTATGGCCTGTGCTCCAATCTCATGGCCAATCGGTTGTGGTAAAGAGTTTAAAGGTGTTTACCATATTCACCGTGACGAAACGATCTTGTACGAATCTGGCCACGGTCATGAGATTCAAGAAGTTCGCATCATTAAAGGTTTGGACAACCCTGAGCTAGATGAAGCGGTAGGTGCTGATCTTGCGGAAAGCGTACGTGAAGAACTAGAGCTTGTTATTGGTGCTTGTCCGGAGTTTGATCACGAACTGTTCCTTGCTGGTGAGCTAACGCCGGTTTACTTCGGTACTGCATTGGGTAACTTTGGTGTGGACCACATGCTTGATGGTCTAACGAAATGGGCTCCTGCACCTCAAACGCGTCAAGCGAACGAACGTGATGTTGAAGCGACAGAAGAGAAGTTCTCTGGTTTCGTATTTAAGATCCAAGCAAACATGGACCCTAAACACCGTGACCGTATCGCATTCATGCGTATCGTTTCGGGTACTTACAACCAAGGTATGAAGATGAACCATGTTCGTACAGGCAAGAGTGTAAGTATCTCTGATGCGGTAACCTTTATGGCGGGTGACCGTGCACGTGCTGAAAAAGCATACGCGGGTGATATTATCGGTCTACATAACCACGGTACTATCCAGATTGGTGATACCTTCACTCAAGGTGAGAGCCTGAAGTTCGCTGGTATCCCTAACTTCGCACCTGAGCTATTCCGTCGTATTCGCCTGCGCGATCCACTTAAGCAGAAGCAACTTCTAAAAGGCTTAGTTCAGCTTTCAGAAGAGGGCGCAGTACAAGTATTCCGTCCTATGCAGAACAACGACCTGATCGTTGGTGCGGTTGGTGTACTTCAGTTCGACGTGGTTGTAGCGCGCTTGAAAGCGGAATACAACGTAGAAGCTATCTACGAAGGTGTTAACGTTGCAACAGCTCGTTGGGTTGAATGTGATGACGCTAAGAAACTTGAAGAATTCAAACGTAAGAACCAATCTAACCTAGCGCTAGATGGCGGTGATAACCTGTCTTACATCGCACCAACTATGGTGAACTTGAACCTAGCTTCTGAACGTTTCCCTGAAGTTCAATTCCGAGCGACGCGCGAGCACTAATAGCGACAGTTCTACATAACACTGTTGGATAATATTAAAGCCGAATTGCTTCTAGCATTCGGCTTTTTTGTTACACTAAGAGTACACCGTTTTGATGGAGTAAAGCGTGTTTGATCTCAATTTAGTAAAGCCATTCCTCTCTGTATATCAACAAAGATCGATAACCAAAGCGGCTGAATCGTTAGAGCTAACTCAACCTGCGGTCAGTGCTGCAATCAAGAGGTTTGAAGCGGTGGTAGGCTATGCGTTGTTCGTAAGAGTAGGGCGTTCAATAGAACCAACGTCAATGGCTCACAAATTGGCAGGTCAATTATCTGATGCTTTAGAGTTGATGGAAGGTGCAGTATCAAGAAAGCGTGATTTTACCGTTTATATGCCTGCGAATCTGCTCCACAAGATGCCCATGCTTAATGGTGTTCAGTTAGTTGAATCCCCAATTTCTGTAGAGAATGTTGTCGAGGATATCCGACTCAATCGAGTAGATTTAGTGGTCGATACTGGTTTACCTAAACAGTCAAGTTTAGCGTCTGAATTTGCAACTACTGATAGATTGCTTCTTATGAGTGATCCTGAAAACAGTCAATTTGGTGAGAAGATTTCGATGGATGAGTTTCTTGAAGCACGGCATGTAACCTTGAAGTTACTTCGCCAAGATACTCAAATAGTCGACTTTCTTTCCGAAAAGAGCTTCACTCGTGATGTTGCTATTGAAGTAAGAAACATCACTAACTTGATATTGGCGGTAAAAGGGACTGACTACATTGCTGCGGTTCCGGTTAGCATGATCCAATTAGCAAAAACCATTGGCTTACGGATTCATGAGCCTCCATTCTCAATGCGTCCTGTGGAGTTTGAGTTTTTCTATCACAAGAAGTATCAAACTAATGGGCAACACCAAGAGTTGCGAGAGAAGCTTAAACAGCTACTAAACAGCTACTAAATAGCTAGAAATCGAAGGCTAAACCGAATTCCACATAGTTTTTGTTTTCAGGGTATATGGTGTAGGTAACGGACGGTTTTACGTACTTCAAGTTAAAGAATACAGCTACTTCGTGATAATGAATGTTGGTCCTAGTTTCATTTCTGATATGTCTAGATCTCGTAGTAGTATCATCTTTAATATAAAAGTCTTGGGTATCTTTTTTGAATCCGATTTCTTGGTTGAATTTGTAAAGAAAGTCAGCATATTGAATCGGGCTCCACAGAGCGCCTGCACTATAATCGAATGTGTCAGAGGCTCTATATTCCATGCATAAGTTTGGAAGACAAGCATCGAAATCTCTGTCCATATAGTTGTAGTTGATATCGCCAAGCAGTGTCCAATTTTCATGAATCAACTTAGCAACAAAAATGCCTGTTGTGATCTCATGTTCGCTGACTTTTATGGTGTTTTCAGTGTAGTACGTGTCCCCTTGCCAGAATGAATATCCCAACCCTGCTTGCCAATAGTCTTGAGTATCAACCTCTCCAAAAACACGCAATTTATCATTGATTTGATAGTTGATATCAAGAGTGGCAACCGTTTTTTCGTTGTCTGGGTTTTGAGATAAGCTGACGGAAAAAATATCCGTAAAACGCTCAATAGATTCAACCAGAGTGTCATTTGCTGATGAATGAAAAGGGAAGGTGGAAGCAAGTATTAATAGAAGGCGTTTCATATTCAAATTCCGAATCGCTTTCCTTAGCTAGTGAGTAAAAACACCCGATAATAGCGTTCACTATTATCGGGTGAGCGGGTTCAACTCAGGTTGAATTTTAGCCGCGTAAACGTTGTTGAATAGCGGATTTAGCTTTCTGTAGTTTAGTTGGGTCGATAGATTGAAGCTTGCTACGGTCGATGTTTGAACCATCAAACACATGATCGTGATTCTTTGTTTGAATACGTACACCGTCATCTATTTTTGAAACAGTCGCAACCCATTGACCGTTGCCTTTGACTAAAGAGAATTGGTCAGAAGTAACATCGCCTTCCACACGAAGTAGTGTTTTTTCAAAGTCTCCGTTGCCAATAAATACGAGCTCGCCATCTTTGCGTTGGACAGTACCTACCCACTCGCTGGTGTTTTCGTCGATAATGTGGATTTCGCCGTTAATGATCTTAACTGTCAGGTCACGCTCTTCCATCTCGGGGCGGTCTTCACCGAAATCTGGAGACCAACGAGGTGTATCATCAAAGTCCATATCTGGGTGCTCTGGAGAGGCTGGGAGAGTAGGTCGTGGGCTATCAATTACAATAGTTCCCTTGCCACTAGTTATCTCAAAACCACTATCCACACGCTCAACAGTTGCTAACCATTCGCCATTACCTTTAACGATGGCTGCACTGCCGTTAGCTTCTAGGTCACCTTCAACTTTTACTAGAGTTTTTTCAAAGTCTCCGTTGCCACGGAAAATGATCTCACCATCCTTGCGTTGTACAGTACCTACCCACTC
>NZ_JBGOOD010000014.1:0-37892 GCF_041439475.1 Vibrio sp. 1S139 | reverse complement strand
TCCGTTGCCACGGAAAATGATCTCACCATCCTTGCGTTGTACAGTACCTACCCACTCACTGGTGTTTTCGTCGATAACGTGGATTTCGCCGTTAATGATCTTAATTGTAAGGTCACGCTCTTCCATCTCGGGACGGTCTTCACCGAATTCAGGAGACCAACGTGGTGTAGCGTCAACATCAACGTCTGGGTGTTGTGGGAGATAATCCACATCATTGTCGCTATTGGAACTAGACGACGTGCTCAAAAGCCCTGCAACCAATGCAGCAGAAGCGGCACCAACTGCAGCCCAAGTACCGTTAGATTGTTTTTCGTAAGTGACGTCATCGATTGTGGCTGTCGTGCCCGGAGTTGCATTCGCGTATTGTTCGTTTAACTTATACTGAACAGAAGCATCGATAGCGTTCATCTGCTCGTCAATAAGTTGAAGTGTTTGTTGGTTTGCTAGTTCTACGTCAACTTGAGGTGCAGAAGCAAAAGCAGGTGCTGCTAATACGCTAGAAATTGATATGGCTAAGAGTGATGCTTTCATAAAGTAGGATCTCGTTATTGAATGGAGCGTCTTGCTATCAATGCCTCCTTGGCAAGTGCGTTTATTATTCGCTGTGGTGAGATTTTCAACAATATAGCCAGCTAGTGTTGATGTATAAATCTAATTTATGCATTTGCGCTTTTTAGGTTGAGACTTGAGGTAAGTATGTTGGGTTGGATAAAAACTTGGGTTAAAAGATATGATAAGTGGTGTGAAGAGCTTGGCTTAACGCCTGAGAACAAGCGCAGTTGTGTTGCTTATCGTCGTGATCCCCAAGGGAAACAAATGGAGAGTAGGGAAAATGACACAGCAAATAAGTGACTTTCCGCTGTTTGATACTCATTGCCACGCGGATTTTGAGGCGTTTGAGCAAGGTTTTACACCTGATCAAACTATTGATGGCTATCTTAAAGAAGCGAAACAAGCGCAAGTCGAGAAGTTAATCATCCCTTCTATTGGCCAAAGTAACTGGAGGAAGCTCGATGAAATCGCTCAATCTCACCCCAATGTTTACTATGCATTAGGCTTCCATCCTTACTTTTTAGAGCAGGCCAATGACGAACAATTTTCGGAACTTCGCCAATTACTCGCTTCAAAAAACAGCCAATGTGTCGCGATAGGTGAGTGCGGGCTCGACTTTTTTGTGGACGTTGAACGAGAGAAACAAGAGCGCTTTTTCATCCAACAAATGGAACTTGCCAAGGCGTTTGAGCTGCCTTTAATCATCCATGAGAGGAAGTCTTATAACCGACTTATTGAGTTGTTAAAGCAACACAAGTTTACTTTTGGAGGGGTCATTCACGGTTTTTCTGGGAGTGAACAGCAAGCTTTGGCGTGGATCAAGCTCGGTTTCTATATTGGCGTCGGTGGAACGATAACTTACCCAAGAGCGCAAAAAACACGCACAACCATCGCAAAATTGCCCCTTGAATGTCTGGTATTGGAAACGGATGCTCCGGACATGCCCATGTATGGAAACCAAGGAAATGTTAATCATTCCAAATATTTAGTTACGATCTTAAATGAACTTTTTTTGCTTAGAAAAGAGCCAAAGCAATCGATTGCAGCGCAAATTTGGCAAAATAGCCATCGCGCATTCGGTATATGTGAATAAAATCGAAGGTTTTTGTTTATCGTTTGCGTAAATTGCACCGAGCTTGTGATTTGGGTCACGTTTGCGTGTGAATGGTACATGAATCTTCTACGAAAGTGTGAGGACGGCATTACTTTATTAGTGGTCGCATGAGTATAATTGCCTCCGCTTTATAGCCCCATTTTGTAACACGCCAATAAATAACTAATAAGGAAGTCATAAACTATGAGCCTGTTTATGAGCCTAGTCGGAATGGTTGCACTGATCGCAATCGCAGTACTACTATCTGACAACCGCAAAGCTATTAATCTAAGAACAGTGGGTGGCGCTTTCGCTATCCAATTCGCACTTGGTGCATTCGTACTTTACATCCCTTGGGGTCGTGATCTACTTGCAGGTTTCTCTGCTGGTGTAGCAAACGTGATCGACTACGGTAAAGACGGTACTGGTTTCCTATTCGGCAGCCTAGTTAACTTCTCAGTTGACGGTATCGGTTTCATCTTTGCTTTCCAAGTACTACCAACTCTGATTTTCTTCTCTGCACTTATCTCTGTACTTTACTACATTGGTGTTATGCAAATTGTAATCAAAGTTCTTGGTGGTGGTCTTCAGAAAGCTCTAGGTACTTCTCGCGCCGAGTCTATGTCTGCAGCAGCAAACATCTTCGTTGGTCAAACTGAAGCACCTCTAGTTGTTCGTCCATTTGTTCCTAAAATGACTAACTCTGAACTATTCGCAGTAATGTGTGGTGGTTTGGCTTCTGTAGCTGGTGGTGTACTAGCAGGTTACGCATCTATGGGTGTACCTCTAGAGTACCTAGTTGCAGCGTCATTCATGGCAGCACCTGGTGGTCTACTATTCGCTAAAATCATCAAGCCTGAAACAGATACGCCAGACGACAACATCGCTGACGAAATGGACGGTGGCGATGACAAACCAGCTAACGTTATCGACGCAGCAGCAGGTGGCGCATCAGTTGGTCTACAACTAGCACTTAACGTTGGTGCAATGCTACTAGCATTCATCGGTCTAATTGCTCTAATCAACGGTATCCTAGGTGGCATCGGTGGTTGGTTCGGTATGGAAAACCTAACTCTAGAACTTCTTCTAGGTTGGATCTTCGCACCGCTAGCATTCATCATTGGTGTTCCATGGGAAGAAGCAACTATCGCTGGTTCTTTCATTGGTCAGAAGACAGTTGTTAACGAATTCGTTGCATACCTAAACTTCGTACCATACGTTGGTGAAAACGCTCAAGTTGTTGCAGCAACTGGTCAAGTGATGTCTGAGAAGACTCAAGCTATCATCGCATTCGCACTATGTGGTTTCGCAAACCTTTCTTCAATTGCGATTCTTCTAGGTGGTCTAGGTGGTATTGCACCAAGCCGTCGCCACGACATCGCACGTATGGGTGTTAAAGCGGTAATTGCTGGTACTCTATCTAACCTGATGGCAGCAACAATTGCTGGCTTCTTCCTATCTTTCTAATCAAGTAGATTTAGATATATAGACGCCATAATAATATCGCCCCGTAGCAAGAAATTGCTGCGGGGCTTTTTTGTTTTTAGGCCTAGTGATTCTTTTGAGATGAGCATAAGCATCAGCTTGAAGTCGATAATGGGTCTAGAATGTTTTTTTGAGATACAAACCGTTTGCGTTCTAAGGAGCACTACAATTTATTGATGGATACCTATAATGTATAAGCTAAAGGGATAGGATGTCTCTGTTGGCAAGAAAGTAACCTCGAAATCAACTCGAACGTTATTCTTCTGGGATTAAGCCAAAATTAGCGATACGCTATAGATGTTAGACACAACATGACTGATTTGTTGTGCCATAGACCAAACTGGTACTGTGCGGTGACAAGGATTGCAATTGGTAGCGAAAGTTATCAAGTCTTCAGGGAACCAAGTCCGTTCATTTGTGGCTACTGAGCATTACTAAAATATCCATCTATACTGGATGGAGGGCGAAGTAGTTAACTATTTGAATATATTGATCGGAGATAGAAATGAGCGATTTAAAAGCAGCAGCTCTACGTGCACTTAAACTTATGGACCTAACTACGCTAAATGACGACGATACTACTGAAAAAGTAGTGGCGCTTTGTCATGACGCGAAGACTGCAGTAGGCAACACCGCTGCAATCTGTATTTACCCTCGCTTTATCCCAGCAGCTAAGAAAGCGTTGCGTGAGCAAGGTACTCCAGAAGTACGCATTGCGACTGTAACTAACTTCCCTCATGGTAATGACGACATCGAAATTGCTGTTGCAGAAACAAAAGCAGCGGTAGCGTACGGCGCAGACGAAGTTGACGTAGTATTCCCATACCGTGCTCTTATTGCTGGCAACGAAGAAGTTGGCTTTGAGCTAGTTAAACAGTGTAAAGCAGCTTGTGGTGACATCACGCTTAAAGTGATCATCGAAACAGGTGAACTGAAAGAAGAAGCACTAATCAAGAAAGCTTCTCAAATCTGTATCGAAGCAGGTGCAGACTTCATCAAAACTTCAACAGGTAAAGTGCCAGTAAACGCGACTCCAGAGTACGCGCGCATGATGCTTGAAGTTATCCGTGACATGGGCGTTGCTAAAACAGTTGGTTTCAAACCAGCTGGTGGCGTACGTACTGCTGAAGATGCAGCACTATACCTAGCAATGGCTGATGAGCTACTAGGCGCTGAGTGGGCAGACAACATGCACTACCGTTTTGGTGCTTCAAGCCTACTAACTAACCTTCTTAATACATTAGAAGTGACAGACCAGACTGCTGATCCAGCAGCATACTAATTTACTCGCCATATTTGACACCGCAGCGTTGTTGACTGCGTAAGTTCCTCCTAATCACATAGAGCCTCTATGCTCATAGGAATGAACTCACTGGTCGCCTAACTGCAACGCCAAATATTTAGAGTATTGAACATAATAAGTCTGTTTGATGGAGTGGCGTCAAGCCACTCCATATTACCTCTTTTCCCTACAAACCATACTCACTAGAGTTTGGGAGGCACTAATGTATCTACCTCAAGAAATTATTCGCAGAAAACGTGACGGTGAAGTCCTAACAGCTGAAGAAATTAACTTCTTCATTCAAGGTGTGGCTAAGAACACGGTTTCTGAAGGCCAAATTGCCGCATTCGCAATGGCTATCTTTTTTAATGAAATGACGATGCCAGAACGTATCGCACTAACGTGTGCAATGCGTGATTCAGGCATGGTGATTGACTGGAGCCACATGAACTTTGATGGCCCAATCGTTGATAAACACTCTACTGGTGGTGTTGGCGACGTTACTTCTCTGATGCTTGGCCCTATGGTGGCAGCATGTGGCGGTTTCGTTCCAATGATCTCTGGTCGTGGTTTAGGCCACACTGGCGGTACGCTAGACAAGCTTGAATCTATCCCTGGCTACAACATTACACCAACCAATGATGTGTTCGGTGCAGTAACGAAAGATGCTGGCGTGGCTATCATCGGTCAAACAGGCGATCTAGCTCCTGCTGACAAGCGTGTTTACGCAACTCGTGATATCACAGCAACAGTCGATAACATCTCGCTGATCACGGCTTCAATCCTATCTAAGAAACTGGCTGCGGGCCTTGATTCTCTAGTGATGGATGTAAAAGTAGGTTCAGGCGCATTCATGCCGACTTACGAAGCATCTGAAGAGCTAGCGAAATCTATCGTTGCAGTAGCAAACGGTGCGGGTACTAAAACAACAGCAATCCTAACGGACATGAACCAAGTGCTGGCTTCTTCAGCGGGTAACGCAGTAGAAGTTCGTGAAGCGGTTCAGTTCCTAACGGGTGAATACCGTAACCCTCGCTTGTTAGAGATCACTCTAGCATCGTGTGCTGAAATGCTGGTGCTCGGTAACCTAGCTAAAGACTCAGACGAAGCGCGCGAAAAACTGATGGCAGTACTGGATAACGGTAAGGCAGCAGAGTGCTTCGGTAAAATGGTAGCGGGCCTTGGTGGTCCAGTTGATTTCGTAATGAACTACGATAACTACCTAGAAAAAGCAGACATTATTAAGCCAGTGTACGCGTTAGAAAGCGGTGTGGTATCAGCAATGGATACTCGTGCAATTGGTATGGCTGTGGTTGGTATGGGCGGCGGTCGTCGTGTAGCAACTGACAGCATTGATTACGCAGTCGGTTTTGATCACTTCATTCGCCTAGGTGAAGTAGCAAGTGAAGATAAGCCATTAGCAATGATTCATGCTCGCAACGAACAACAGTGGCAAGAAGCTGCAACAGCATTACAAAATGCAATCACTGTGGGCGGAGAATATACAGCAACGCCAGACGTTTACCGTCAGATTCGTTCTGAAGACGTGTAAATAACAGGTATCGGTATACCTCGCGTATACCGATAAACAGAGTTCTGGTGCAAAGAGCAATAAGTTGGTGAAGAAAATGAAAAGAGCATTTATTTTAGTTTTAGATTCATTCGGTATCGGTGAAACAGCGGATGCAGACAAATTTGGTGATGTAGGTTCTGACACTATGGGCCACATCGCAGATCATTGTGACCAAGGTCTTGCAGACAATGCAGATCGTAAAGGTTCACTGGCACTGCCAAACCTGTCTAAGCTAGGTCTAGCGATGGCTCACAAAGAGTCTACGGGTCGTTTTGCTCCTGGTATGGATGCAGACGCTGAGATCATTGGCGCTTACGGTCACGCTGCTGAGCTGTCTTCTGGTAAAGACACGCCATCAGGTCACTGGGAAATCGCAGGTGTTCCTGTACTGTTTGACTGGGGCTACTTCACCGACAAAGAGAACAGCTTCCCAAAAGAACTGACTGACCGCATCCTTGAGCGTGCAGGCCTGTCTGGTTTCTTGGGTAACTGCCACTCATCTGGTACGGAAATCCTAGATAACCTAGGTGAAGAGCACATGAAGACTGGTCTGCCAATCTTCTATACTTCTGCAGACTCTGTTTTCCAGATCGCTTGTCACGAAGAGACATTCGGCCTGCAAAACCTATTAGATCTTTGTCAGATTGCTCGTGAAGAGCTAGAAGATTACAACATTGGTCGTGTTATCGCTCGTCCGTTCATTGGCCCAGGTAAAGGTCAATTCGAACGTACTGGTAACCGTCGTGACCTTTCTGTTGAGCCACCTGCGGCAACTATCCTGCAGAAACTTGTTGATGAGAAGGGCGGTAACGTTCACTCAATCGGCAAGATCTCTGATATCTACGCGGGTTGTGGCATCACTCAGAAAACCAAAGCAACAGGTATCCCTGCGCTATTTGAAGCAACCAAAGAAGCGATCAATGAAGCGGGCGACAACACTATCGTGTTCACTAACTTCGTTGATTTTGACTCAGCTTACGGCCACCGCCGTGATGTTGCTGGTTACGCAGCGGCACTTGAGTACTTCGATGGTCGCATCAATGAAATCATCGATATGATGAAAGAAGACGATGTGCTTATCTTAACTGCTGACCACGGTTGTGATCCGACATGGCCAGGTACAGACCATACTCGTGAGCACATCCCTGTGATTGTTTACGGTCAGAAGGTTCCAGCCGGTTCTTTAGGCCGTCGCGATACATTTGCTGATATCGGTCAAAGCTTAGCGTCATACTTTGGTACATCGCCAATGGGACACGGTACAAGCTTTCTATAATAGTTAACGAAGAGAGAGGGAAACTTCTCTCTTCTTTTTTTGTTTTGAGATTAAGGATATTTTCAATGGCTACTCCACATATTAATGCTGAAATGGGTGATTTCGCTGACGTAGTTTTAATGCCAGGCGATCCGCTACGTGCTAAATACATCGCTGAAACCTTCTTAGAAGAAGTGGTTCAAGTGTGCGACGTTCGCAACATGTTTGGTTACACCGGTACTTACAAAGGTCGTAAGGTTTCGGTAATGGGACACGGTATGGGCATTCCATCTTGTTCTATTTACGCGACTGAGCTTATCAAAGACTTTGGTGTGAAGAAGATCATTCGTGTGGGCAGTTGTGGTGCAGTGAGCGAAGATATCAAAGTGCGTGATGTGGTGATCGGCATGGGCGCATGTACTGACTCTAAAGTGAACCGTATTCGCTTTAAAGATCATGACTTTGCGGCGATTGCGGATTACAAAATGGTGCGCGCGGCAGAAGATGCAGCCAAAGCTCTCGGTGTCGGCGTAAAAGTCGGTAACCTGTTCTCGGCTGAGCTGTTCTACACGCCAGATCCAGAGATGTTCGAAGTAATGGACAAATACGGCATTGTTGGCGTAGAGATGGAAGCGGCTGGCATCTATGGTGTATGTGCTGAATACGGCGCAAAAGCTCTAACGATCTGTACTGTTTCTGACCACATCAAGACTGGTGAGCAAACGACATCAGATGAACGTCAAACGACTTTCAACGACATGATGGTTATCGCACTAGACTCAGTGTTGCTTGGTGACCAAGAATAATCTTGATTTGTCTTAGCTTGATAAGTTAACAGATAACAAAAAGCCCCGTTGCTGCCTGAGCGTCGGGGCTTTTTATTGGATTGCTGTACTTATTCTGAGTCTAGTATTTATTGTCAGCCTAGTGTGTTTATGAGCTTACATTTTTCAATAGTAAGTTCTCACCAGACTTAGTTGGTCTTCTGCGAATCAGCATGATGAACAACACGCCACTCACAAACCCCATCAACACCATACCGATCATGTAGCGATCACTTTTGCGGTAGTGGTGATCAGAAATCGCCGTCATCTTACCGGTTTCAAAAGTCACTCGAATAAAGCCGATGATCGTTTTCTCTGGAGAATAAATAGGTTCAACTAACTGTTGTCTGCCGATACTTGCTGTTGAAAGTGGTGTATCTAAGCCAAGAACCTCACGTACCGAGAGGGCTTTTTCGCTCGAAGCCAGTCGAATACCCTCTGCATCATAGATGGTGGTATCGAACACCAGTCGGTCTTGAGATAGCTGGTTAGTCAGATCAAGCAATCGCTCTTGGTCTTGTTGCGTGATCATCTTGCTGGCTGAAAGTGATGCCTGAGAGATAAGCAACTTGGTAAGAGTTTCCAATTGTTTTGCTTGGATCTTCTCGTTACCTTTACTGATCACGACCGTATTTTTAATCGTTACAACGAACATGGTAGCCAACAAAATGAGGGCTAGCATTCGTAAAGCGTTACGTATTGAGAACAATGATTCATTCATGTTTAACGAAGCCTGAAATAAACAAATGTTATGATTAAGACATATTGAGACTTGCGTTTTCAAATTGCAATAGGTTAACGTTTAGCATAGTTAATTAGGAATCATACACATGGACGATCAGAAATATCTGCCGATAAAAAGGCATACGACATTATTAACTCGACTCCCCGAGACTCGTTTCGCTTCTCAACTCGCTAAATCCAAGGCCAATTGGATTGTGTTTGGTGAGTACCTATCTCCACAATCTTTCGATGACATCGACTTTTTCACTGGCACTTACAACACCATCCTCGATACGTGGAAGGTTGGGCATTATGAAGTGGCTTTGATGTCAGGCAATCTAACGCCAGCACACGAAGAAATCCTCCAAGCGCTAAAGCTTGATTATGCTTGCCTTAGCGAGGTCCCAGACTTATCTAAGCCAGGTTTGATCGTGATGGATATGGATTCCACAGCGATTCAAATTGAATGCATTGATGAGATTGCCAAGCTAGCTGGAGTGGGAGAGTTAGTCTCTGAAATCACAGAACGAGCGATGCAAGGCGAGCTCGACTTTGAACAGAGCCTGCGCCAACGAGTAGGAGCACTGAAAGGTGCGGATGAGTCGATATTAGAGCAAGTGCGTCAGTCATTGCCATTCATGCCAGACTTGGTCGGGCTGGTGAATACTCTAAATAAGCTTGGCTGGAAAACAGCGATTGCATCAGGCGGTTTTACTTACTTCTCTGACTACCTGAAAGATACCCTTGATCTAGACCATGCTCAATCAAACACGCTTGAGATCGTCAACGGTAAGTTGACGGGTGAAGTCTTAGGCGATGTTGTTTCGGCGCAGACCAAAGCGGATATCTTGGTAGAGTTGGCTGAAGAGTACGAATTGGAACTACATAATACCGTTGCCGTTGGTGATGGTGCCAATGACTTGGTGATGATGGGCTCTGCAGGTTTAGGCATTGCCTACCACGCAAAACCAAAAGTAGAGCAGCAAGCTCAAACTGCTGTTCGTTACGCAGGTTTAGGCGGTGTGCTGTGTATCTTGTCGGGTGTATTGGCTAAGCAACAGAAGATCAGCTGGCAAGCGAAACCTTAGGGGCACTACCTAAGTGCTATTGGCTATGTATCTTATTTAGCAATAGTGGCTCAGACACAAAAAAAGCAGGCTATCAGCCTGCTTTTTCAATTTTCATGCTTAAGTTAATACACCACTCGAGGCTAGCGTGTTAGCTCCAATCGAATCAGCACTTCATCGGTAATGTCCTCTATCTCGCCATAACCGATAAACGCCGTCACCTCATTCTCTAGCTTCTTAGCTTGATGCATACAGATGCGTGAAAGCTCTTCTAAATCCGACTGGAATAAACTCGTTAGCGGATTAAAGATAGGTGCCGTGGTGACTCGCAATACATACACATCACCTAAGTGCTGCGCTTTCTTGATGAATAAGATGCGTTCCTTTGCTGAGGCGAAGTCTTTGACCAACTTGGTGTGTACCGACTGGATTTTGTCGCCAAACTTCACTGCAGCAATGTACACGTCATGATGCTTAGGCTCCGCACCTTCAATTCTTTTTAGTGGCTCAGCCAACAGTGAGTTGGTGTGACCCTTGAAGATTGGCTCGAGTGAGAACTTTTGGTTGTGACCAAGTTTAGCAAGTAACGTTAGATGCTTATTCAGTGGGAAATTCACACCAATGATCTTACAGCGCAGCGTTGAACTTGGCTTATCAATGAATATTGGGTTACTGACCATCTTGCTCAACAAAATGTTGTGCAGTGATTCGAGTAGCGAATGTGTTGGCAGTATCTCTTGCTTCTTAATCAGCTTACTTTGGTTTTGATAGATAAGCCCATTAAGGAAAGCGATGGTACGCATTGTCTTGGCGTTCTCGGCAACAACCAACTGCACGTTGCGACCATTCGGACTCACTCGAATTACGTGGTAAGGCACTGTGCTCAGTGGCAGGTTCTTGTCATAGAGCTGCAGTTCATTGAAGTTCACTAATACCGGATCATTAATCTTGAGTACCATTGGGTGTTCAAGGCTAATGCTCAGTCCACGCTTCGAAATATCTAAGGTGTGTCCGTTCGCCGCTGTGCCATCTTGTGATGTAAGTTGCAACGGTGACTTAAATTGGTATCTCGGCTCTTTACGACGAGTCTGAGAGTCAAAGTAGATGCTTTGAATATTGCCGACGACAGTACGCGGGTGACGGAAGCGGTTCAATTCACTGCTTGGAATGCGTGGCTTTTCACTCAGAAGATAGTCCGCCGCACTTTCGTGATCGCCAATCTCTTGCAAGATTCCGCAATGCGTCAGTTGAGCTGAGCTTTGAGCCAGCGTATCCGAGTGTTTAGCTAATGCTTGTCGCTCAGTGTCTGAAAGTTCGAAAACCGAGAACTTGAACGCCTTCCAACTTTTACGTTTGCCACCGATGTGCCAGAACAGCTGTCTTTGTTCACGAGAGGCTTCAGGCAGCATCATTGAATAGAACAAGGTCTTGTTTTGGTGTTCATGGGTAAAAGAGTAGATAACGTTACTGGTTCCCTTCACTCCTGGTTTCGCCAACAGGTTCATACGTTGCTCGTTGAACAGGGTACCCAGCGCTTGTTGATTTCGTTCGTCGTGCCAATATTGCCATAATGGATGGTTGTTATCCGTCAGTAGGGCAAGCTTTAGTTCGCTGCCGCTGAAAAACAGGGGTAGGTTACAAGTATGCTTTAGATAGGTATGTTCGATTCCTCGAGTACGAGTTCGAATTATCCTATCTTGATTCTCATGGCTGGTTTTCTTACTGGTGCTATTTAAAGACTCATCGAGTAAGCGAGCCACAATATTGTTGTCGCTTACCTTGATGGTTCTTAGAAATTTGACCGCGTTGTTCTCATAAGATTCGTCGATACCCAAAACACGAAATTCAACCGCTTGGTTAACATCGTTTTCTTGGGACTTTTCGATAAGCTCTGAGAACTTAACGCTGATGATCTCGCCGAGGTTGTATCGAAAGGCGCTCGGTACTTTGAACTTTGCACCCGACGGGGAGATATCAACCGTTACACCATGTAGGCTTTGCCCTTTCGATGTGGTGATCTCGACCTGCGAGCTAATCTTGAGTCTGTTCTCTTGGCGTTTTAAGTCGTAACCTAGGTTAATAGCTTCCGCTTCGTACGGGCTATTGGCGCTAGTAATGTCGTGGTTACCTTGAGAAGATGTTTTAACAACGCTCAGAGGCTGAGTTCGCGGAGTCATTACTAACTCCCATGCGCCTTCTGTGTAACCTTTAAACTTTTTCGTACCACGTTGATATGCGTTTAAAGCGATATCATCGAGCCAGTGCTTACGGCCATCGAGAGTGAACTGACGACACTCATTATCAATACGCCCGCGTAAATCAATGCTCTTTGTACACGGAGCCATGATACGATTCAGTTCCATTTTAACGAGCAGCTTCAGAGACGGCGATTCCCCTTCTGTCATTTGAGAAAGAAGGAATTCGAAATCTTCGGCGTGGTAAGCCGGGATTAAACGTTCTGCTACAGATAGAATTTCAGATTGCTGCATACTTTTTTTGTTAGAATGGACGGTGCGTTTATGTTATCGACTAGTTTAAATCGATCTTTAAGTATAAGTGGTATGACTGCAACTTTTATTTTTATCCGTACGGTCAAATAAGTCACAAATTGACAACATCATTGTGTAATTGAGTAAATTATTGAGGTTTTATGGCGAAGGCAAAGCGAGCTTATGTGTGTAATGACTGTGGTGCCGATTTTCCACGTTGGCAGGGGCAGTGCAATGCATGTGGTGCTTGGAACACGATTACAGAAGTTAGGTTAGCCGCTTCACCTCAGGTCGCACGTAATGAACGATTGAGTGGTTATGCGGGCGGTGCAACTGAATCTTCGGTTCAAACGCTGTCAGAAATCGATCTGCAAGAAGTCCCACGTTTTAGCAGTGGCTTTAAAGAGCTAGACCGCGTACTTGGTGGTGGTGTCGTACCGGGTGCTGCGATCCTGATTGGTGGTAACCCGGGTGCCGGTAAATCAACGCTGCTATTACAAACCATGTGTCAGCTTTCTTCTCAATTACCGACTCTCTATGTAACCGGGGAAGAATCTCTGCAACAAGTCGCGATGCGTGCGTCTCGACTTGGATTGCCAAAAGAGCACCTAAAGATGCTCTCAGAAACGAATGTGGATAAGATTTGTCAGGTTGCAGAAAAAGAACAACCTAAGATCATGGTTATCGACTCGATCCAAGTTATGCACGTTGCGGATGTTCAATCTTCTCCGGGCAGTGTTGCACAGGTTCGTGAATCGGCAACCGCATTAACGCGCTACGCAAAACAGAATAACGTTGCTGTGTTCTTAGTTGGACACGTAACTAAAGACGGCACCTTAGCAGGGCCAAAAGTACTTGAGCACATTATTGACTGTTCTGTTTTATTAGATGGCGGAACCGATAGCCGTTTTAGAACGCTACGCAGCCACAAAAACCGTTTTGGTGCAGTGAATGAACTGGGTGTGTTTGCGATGACAGGCCAAGGGCTAAAAGAAGTCAGCAACCCATCCGCTATCTTCTTGTCTCGTGGTGAAGAAGAAACCTCGGGCAGTTCTGTCATGGTGGTGTGGGAAGGGACGCGTCCACTTCTTGTCGAAATCCAAGCGCTGGTGGATTATTCACAGCTGGCTAACCCACGTCGCGTCGCTGTCGGCCTAGAGCAAAACAGGCTTTCTTTGTTATTAGCGGTGCTGCATAAACACGGCGGCTTACAAATGGCTGACCAAGATGTGTTTGTGAATGTCGTCGGTGGTGTTAAAGTAACCGAAACCAGTGCTGATCTTGCGTTGGTGATGGCTCTACTTTCTAGTTTCAGAGACCGCGCATTACCAAAAGATGTGGTGGTATTTGGAGAAGTAGGCCTAGCGGGTGAGATTCGACCTGTACCGAGCGGACAAGAGCGTTTAAATGAAGCATTTAAACACGGCTTTAAGAAAGCGATTGTACCGGCGGCTAACATGCCTAAAGGTGGCATTCCAGGAATGCAGATCCACGGTGTGAAAAAATTATCGGAAGCAATTAATGCTTTTGATGAGTTGTAATTGAACTCACTTCAGCTACTCTATACAGCAGCAATTCAGCCTAACCTTAACGCCGATTAGGCTTTAGGTTAGCACTATAATTAACAATCATTTAGATTGTTACTACTGAGTGCCTTTTTCTATATGTTAGAAAAAGGCAAAGTTTTTTAGTCCCAAATGCATGCAAAGCTATCAGTCTTCACAGATTGTGATATACTCTGCGCGCATTTTATATCCTATTAACAGAGTAAGACAATGGCAGATTTATCGAAATACAGAAACATTGGTATTTTCGCGCACGTTGATGCGGGTAAAACAACTACCACTGAGCGTATCCTTAAGCTAACTGGTCAAATCCACAAGACTGGTGAAGTACATGATGGCGAATCAACGACTGACTTCATGGAACAGGAAGCTGAGCGCGGTATTACTATCCAATCAGCAGCTGTAAGCTGTTTTTGGAACGATCACCGTCTAAACGTTATCGATACTCCTGGACACGTTGACTTCACAGTTGAAGTATACCGTTCTCTTAAAGTTCTTGATGGCGGTATCGGTGTATTCTGTGGTTCTGGTGGTGTTGAACCTCAATCAGAAACTAACTGGCGCTATGCTAACGAATCAGAAGTATCTCGTCTGATCTTCGTTAACAAACTAGACCGTATGGGTGCAGACTTCTACAACGTTGTTGACCAAGTTAAAAACGTTCTAGGTGCAACTCCTCTAGTAATGGTTCTACCAATCGGCCGTGAAGACGAGTTCGTTGGTGTTGTAGACCTACTAAGCCGTAAAGCATACGTTTGGGATGACACTGGTCTTCCTGAAAACTACGAAATCAAAGATGTTCCAGCGGACATGGTTGATGACGTTGAGCAATACCGTGAAGAGCTAATCGAAACTGCTGTAGAGCAAGACGATGACCTAATGGAAGCTTACATGGAAGGTGAAGAGCCTTCTATTGAAGACGTTAAGCGTTGTATCCGTAAAGGTACTCGTGATATCGCATTCTTCCCAACGTTCTGTGGTTCTGCGTTCAAGAACAAAGGTATGCAACTTATCCTTGATGCTGTAGTAGATTACCTACCAGCACCAACTGAAGTTGACCCTCAGCCTCTAATGGATGAGAACGGTGAAGAAACTGGCGAACACGCTATCGTTTCTACAGATGAGACTTTCAAAGCGCTTGCATTCAAAATCATGGATGACCGCTTCGGTGCTCTAACTTTCGTTCGTATTTACTCTGGTAAACTGAACAAAGGTGACACGATTCTTAACTCATTCACTGGCAAGACTGAACGTGTTGGCCGTATGGTTGAGATGCAAGCTGATGACCGTAACGAACTAACTAGCGCACAAGCTGGTGACATCATTGCGATCGTTGGTATGAAGAACGTGCAAACTGGTCACACTCTATGTGATCCTAAGCACCAAGTAACGCTTGAGCCAATGGTATTCCCAACTCCAGTAATCTCAATCGCTGTATCTCCAAAAGATAAAGGCGGTTCTGAGAAAATGGGTATCGCTATCGGTAAAATGGTTGCAGAAGATCCATCTTTCCAAGTTGAGACTGACGAAGAGACTGGCGAAACTATCCTGAAAGGTATGGGTGAACTTCACCTAGACATCAAGGTAGATATCCTTAAGCGTACATACGGCGTTGACCTAACTGTAGGTGCTCCTCAAGTTGCTTACCGTGAAACTATCACTCAAGCAATTGAAGATAGCTACACGCACAAGAAGCAATCTGGTGGTTCTGGTCAATTCGGTAAGATCGATTACCGTATCAAACCAGGCGAAGCAGGTTCTGGCTTCAAGTTCAACTCTGTAGTTGTGGGCGGTAACGTTCCTAAAGAATTCTGGCCTGCAGTTGAGAAAGGCTTCGCATCTATGATGGAAAACGGCGTACTAGCTGGCTTCCCAACTCTAGACGTTGAAGTTGAACTTTTCGATGGTGGTTTCCACGCAGTCGATTCATCTGCTATCGCATTTGAAATCGCAGCGAAAGGCGCATTCCGTCAATCTATGCCTAAAGCTGGCGCGCAACTTCTTGAGCCAATCATGAACGTTGACGTGTTCACTCCAGACGATCACGTTGGTGATGTTATCGGTGACCTTAACCGTCGTCGTGGCATGATCAAAGATCAACAAGCTGGCGTTACTGGTGTTCGTATTAAAGCTGACGTACCTCTTTCTGAGATGTTCGGCTACATCGGTCACCTACGTACTATCACTTCTGGTCGTGGCCAATTCTCTATGGAATTCGCACAATACGCACCATGTCCAACTAACGTTGCTGACGAAGTGATTGCAAAAGTTAAAGCAGAAAAAGAAGCTGGTAAGTAATTAGCCCTTTTCTCAATTAGCTAAAAAAGCCCCGCAAGTGAAAGCTTGCGGGGCTTTTTATTGCTTGTAACATACTGCGAGATGCGAGATGCGAGATGCGAGATGCGAGATGCGAGATGTGATATTGATATGGCCCCTAAAAAGTAGACACAGGGGTTGTCCCGTATTTAATCAACACGGGACAGATAAAGTAGGGAGAGATTAACGCTTTAAGTCGATGTAAATCTGCTCTACCTTGGTACGAGCCCAATCTGTTTTACGCAAAAATTTTAAGCTCGATTTAATGCTCGGGTCTTTTTTAAAGCAGTTGATGTTCACCATGTAACTCAACTCTTCCCAACCGTAATGTTCAACTAATTCAGTCAGTAGCTTCTGTAGAGTGATACCGTGAAGTGGATTATTGTCTTGTGTCATGAGATGTTCTCGCCATTTATTTGAGCTAAGTATACCAGTTTCGCTTTATGAATTATCCGACCATTTGAGTTCGTAATCGGTGTGGATAATCGAAAGCTCTTCTCTACCTGTATCACCAAATAATTTAACCTGAGCCTGCATCCATTCTTCGAAACGTTTTATCTTCTCTCGATGGAAGTAACCTGGAGGCGCGCATAAAAAGTAATTGTATTTAGGCTTCAGCGCGATATTACCGATTCGGACGAGTTTCTTTTCCTGCAAATAGCGGTATACCAAGCTGTGTTTAACAAGCGCGACACCTTGAACGGATAGCGCACCTTCTAGCACAAAATGAGAGCCATCAAATTGCAATGATGAACGTCCTGCCTTCGCCCCAGCAACGTCTAACCATAGATTCCAATCCATATCAGGCCAACGGTCTTCAATTAACTCTGCTTTATGCAGATCGCTGATGTCATAGATTCCATATTTTTCTTGATAGATAGGATGACAGACAGGGTAAACAACTTCGTCCATTAACCAACGTGATTCAATATTTGGGTAGTTACCATGACCATATCGAACACAGACATCGACAGCTGAGTCTTCAAAGGTAACCAGTTTGTTGGTCGGTTCTATTAACATAGATAAATCTGGGTGACGGTCGCGGAAGTCGCCTATTCTAGGCACTAACCAATGTTGTGCAAAAGAGGGTACGGTCGAAATCGATAACTGAGTGGGGTTGGGGTCTTGGTTTATTCGTCTTACTCCATCTTGAATATGAGCAAAGCCTTTCTTCGCTTGTAGATAGAGCACTTCACCTTCATGAGTTAATACTATTTTTCGGTGCTGGCGAATAAACAGGTCTGCGCCTAACCATTCTTCAAGTTGGCGAATTTGTTGGCTGACTGCTGCAGCCGTGACAAATAGCTTTTCTGCTGCGAGCTTGAAACTGCCTGTTTCAGCTGCCGTATAAAAATAGTAGATCCCTTGGAATGGTGGGGTACGCTCTCTCACATTAGTTTTCCTTAACTGAATGCCAGTATCTATCGTTTGTCGACGTTGCTCTGCTGGTTGATTATTGACCACAACAAAGCAAAAGATCAACAGGAGAAAGGCTATGAATACGATCACAGCAACAGCAAATACCAACCATTCATTTTTGTCATCATTATCAATTAAGAAATTCTATTCTAAATTAAGCCTGTACTTTCAAAATCGTAGAACCAGAAAGCAACTGTCTGAGCTACCCGATTATTTACTTAGAGATATCGGGATTACGTCGGAACAAGTCGAGAAAGAACTGAAGAAGTCATTTTGGGAGTGATTCAAGGCAACGTAGCTTTTAACTCGACGTTGCTTTAACTCAACATAGTTTTGTCGGTGTCGGCAGGTTTACGTTACCGTTCTATGTTGAGTTAAGTTTATAGTTTATATAAAGAAGTGGGAGATGAGATTTAACTCTCCAATAGCTCGTTTACTTCTTCGTGCAACCAATTGGTGAACGCGGTAATACGCTCTTCTCTCGGGGAGTTAGGATCAAAGCATAGGTTGACTTGAACCCCAGGTGTCATGCCTATATCAAAGGGCTTCACTAGTAAGCCGCGTTCGATGAAGTCACCAGCTAAGCTGTCTGTTGCCAAGCAAACCCCATGTCCCGCCATGACCGTGGTTAGCCCCATATCAAAGGTACCGACTTCCATCCACTGAATGGTGCTGCTTTGAGTCGATATGTTTGCTTGCCTAAACCATTCATCCCACGGGAAACAACCGCTATCAAACTGAATCAGCCAACATTTGAGGAGTTGTTCAGGTGATGTTAAGTTCAAAGAGTTTGCGAGTTTAGGGGAACAAAAAGGGTAAACCGGTTCGTTGATTAGCATCTCAAGAATCAAGCCTTCTTCAACGCATAGATCTTCACCTTGTCGAATAGCCACATCAATTTCGCCATGTTTTAAATTTGGTGTATCACACCCTGTTAGTATCTTAATTGGGATCTCTGGGTGCTTTACCGAGAACTTCCACAGCCTAGGCAGTAACCAACGAGAAGCAAAAGAGGGGGGACTTCTAACAACAAGTAGCCCTTGAATAGGTTCTGATTGGATCTTGTTTAACCCCAGCAGAATATCTTGAAATCCATCAGAGACATGTCTAAAAAGTGTGTGCCCTTCATGCGTCAAAGTCATTGCACGCCCCTTACGAATAAAGAGCTTACATCCAACCTGTTCTTCTAACTGTCGAATCTTCTGGCTGACGGCTGCTTGAGTGACGAACAGCTCTTCAGCAGCTTTGCTGTAATTGTTCAAGCGAGCCGCAACTTCAAAGTAACGGAGACCTGAAAGGTGACGCAGTCTATTGTCCATAATCTCAGCTTATAGTTCTTGTTAATAATGGTTGTTCGATTATCGAACAGGTTGTTTTCATAATAACGACAGAACGATGGCAAATACAAGAGAGTAATTATGGAAGCATTAATCCGTTGGACAAGATTTTATGGGACTAAGTTGTTTAAAAATAATAAGATCAAAGGAGGTAAGGCTAAGGCGAAACAGAATAAGGTTTTATGTGCAGAACAGCTGAGTCGTAGGATGAAAGAAGATATAGGGTTAGAGTAATAGAATAACGATGCTTCTGATTATACTAAATGTTTATAATCATGACTTATGTATCCATTAGCGTGAAGGCTAGTTTCGCTGGTTCTATCTCGGCCACAATATTCATTTGTACTCGCTTAATCCAGCCTGACTTTACCCATTAATCATCGAGTACTTATAAAAATCCATTCCTACTAAACTAAATGCTTAGTTTTCAATTTACGTTGTCTTATTTTTGAGACTTTAACTCTGATTTATATAAAAACAAGCGTCATAATGTTTTTTTCCTTTCTTTGTCTAATGGATATAAAACAGACAGTTATTTTTTGGATTAATAAATGAAAATTTAATTACTATGTTTTATTAGAACCTTTAATTTTATATAAGCAATTGAATTAAATTAAATTAAACAAAAAACAGTTTGAATCCACCTCCGTATTAATAGTGTTGAAATTGATTAATTGAATGCTGCTTGAATAACTCATTTATCAATTCTATATCTGTAATGTTGAGTCTTTCTATATCTCCTAGGATTCTATTGGGCTAGATAGGATGAATAGAAAGACGAAAGGGTGGGGGCTGTATGAAATTTATTTCAAGAGGTTCAGAACGTAACCGCTATCGAAGCGGTCTAAAATCCAAAATAAAAGGTATCGCTATTATCGAATTTACGATTGTGGTGAGCCTGTTTTTTGCGCTTTTTTTAACGGTTGTTGACCTTGGTATTTATGGGTTCGTTAAACTGACCATGCAACACTCGGCAAGGGAGGGGGCAAGATATGCCATTACAGGTCGTTCTGACTTGGATCCTGACTCATCGAGTGATCGCGAAGCGGCTATCTTGGAAAAAATCTCTCAATCGTCGAGCGGTTTACTCGATAAAGTGATGGATGTTCAGAATATACGTGTTGAAGATGTCTATGGTAATGCAATCACCGGCTTTGGCGGTTCTGGAGACATTATTTCTATTCATCTTGATTGTGAGTGGCCATCTGTAAATCCCTATATGTATGTTTTGCTCGATGATGGAAAATTCAAATTTACCGTCAGCGCAGCGATGAAAAACGAAGCTTTTTAGGGAGGGACTGGATGTTTCCTTTTAAATTGAAAAAAGCCGCTCAGAAAGGTTTTGCAGCAATCGAAATGACGTTGATAGCGCCTTTATTTATGCTACTGATCGTGGCGGCTGTCGACATAACACATCTCATTCAAGCTAACCACGTTATTATCAGTATCAGTCGAGAAGGTGGAAACATTATCTCGCGAAGTAACACTGATACCCCACAAGAAGTCATGGACATCATAGCGACAACATCAGGCACTTTGGATTTAACGCAAGACGGCGTTATTTACATTACTGAGTTGGTCGGTCAAGAAGATGCTTCTCCATACATTAAAAGTCAGTATCGATGGAACCAGCACGGGTTAAGTAAAAACAGTGCTATTTGGGCGAGCTGCAGCAATTGGGCCAATGATGGAGAGTGCTCGGATGTGGATGCTGATGATCCTCCTGTTGTTAACAACTTAGCTGTTGCACTTGATGATGGAGAGATTGTGTACAGCGTTGAAGTCTTTTACGCCTACTCGCCTATTTTTAGTCGAGTGTTTGATGATGAATACATTCTGAGCGACACAACATATATGTAAGGGAGGTCGATATGGATAAGGGAACCCCAATCAAATATCGTTACAGTCGTGGGTTAGTGGCTTTGATGTCAATTATTGCGCTGCCTTTTATACTCTTAGTTGTTGGTCTTTCTGTTGATGCTGGTCGAGCTTATATTGTTAAGTCGAAATTATTTGCCGCGGTCGATGCAGCCAGCATTGCGGCTGCAAGGGCGGTCGCTAATGGCGAAGATGCTGGACGGGCAGCTGCTCAAAAATATTTTGCAGCTAATATCCCCGCAGACTTCTATTCAGCCACTCCTAGCTTAGGCGCAGTCAATTTCTCTAATGATTCGTTTGGTAATATCTCTATCGATATCTCAGCAACAGCGCAAGTGCCCACTGTCTTTTTGCCATTGATAGGGCTAGACACGTTTAACCCTGGTGTATCCGCACAGTCGATCCGCCGCCCTGTAGATTTAGTGTTAGTGATTGATAACACAACATCTTTGAGGTTAGGGAGTATCGGCGACGTGACTCAAGATGTCATCGATAGGTCTAAGTCATTCGTTGAGAATTTTCATGAAGGTTTTGATCGTATCTCGTTGGTGAAATTTGCGTTTGGGTCAGAGGTACCTGTTGGGTTCACATCGACTCGAGGACACAGTCGAAGCACTATCAAATCTGAAATTGATAGCTTTAACTTTGGTAGTACCTCGAACGCACAATATACCAATGCATCGGAAGGGATGTATCGAGCTCTGAATGAACTGAGAACGGTGACTGATCCGGCAAATTTGAAAGTGATCGTGTTCTTTACCGATGGAGCACCAAACACCTTTGCAACCACGTTTGATTTTGAGGACGGGAATTCACATACGGGCGCTATTCGATCAAGCGATGGTTCCAGTGGTACGCCGAGAGGGCTTTGGAGGCATGACTCGATAGCCACCACTTTATCTGGTGGCTATGAGGGAAATGATATTGATGACCATATCAGTGAGATGCCCCAGTACTACACGACTCATGATTCAAGCGCCACCGAGTTCAACATTCTAAATCCGTCTCATGCGTTGCGTCCAGTCGCGCAATATGATCCAGATAGTCATTCAGCGAATGATTTGTATACCCGTGTAAATCGGGTTGCGCGTAATCTCGTCGAAGATATTGCGGAAAAAGCCAGAACGGAAGATATTTATGTATTTACGTTAGGGTTAGGTTCATCTCTAACATCAGCGACAGGACCTGATAGCGAGTTTGGTGAAGACTTATTGCTACGGATGGCGAATTCTAGTGCGCTATTAGATGATCCTGATCTTAGTGCGGATTATGACCCTGCTCAGCTTGAAGGAGTGTATTGTCATGCCATCGATGAAGAGGCGCTAGGTCCTTGTTTTGATGAGATGTTAGACGTAATTATCAGGTTAACCTTGTAATAGTTGTCTGCGGGTCGGTTTACTTGCAATAAGGCTGTCAGTAGAAAAACGGTCAATAGGAAGAAAGGCCAACAGAAAGTGGGTCATATAAAAAGAGGGAGCTCTCAAGCTCCCTCTTAGTGCTAGTTTCAGTTTAGTAGCACTCTTTATTCAGTGTTAGGTGGAAGTCATGGTTATTCTTCCCAAACCACCAATTTATCTTTCGGCCAGTTATGACCAACTTCATGGTATTTCTGCTCAAGGATATGTCGCTTGATTTTGAGAGTCGGGGTTAACACGCCATTCTCAATGCTCCATGGTTCCTTAATCATCAATACACCTTTGATCTTCTCATGTGAACCGAGCTGCTCGTTCATTTTCTCGATAACGCGCTTTGTCGTTTTCTCATAGCGAGCTCTATCGAAATTAGGGAAGTCATGCGGTACCACAAGTAGGATTGGGCCTGGTAGGCCAAGCCCTATCAAACACATCATTTCTACGCGGCTGTACTCAAACAGTTTGTTTTCGATTGGTACAGGGGCAACAAACTTACCTTTAGCTGTTTTAAAGGTATCTTTCTTACGCCCACGAATCGTTAGGTAACCTTCACTATCGATATCACCGATATCACCGGTATGAAGCCAACCATCCGAGTTAAAAGACTCTTGGGTTGCAATATCATTCTTGTAGTAACCAGAGAATAAGCCTTTGCCTCGAACTAGAATCTCTTCATCTTCAGCTATTTTGAGTTCGATCCCTGGACCTGCATTACCAACCGTACCAATTTTATCGGCTCTGAATGGGTAGTTGAGCGTGCTGTAGGCGAAAGACTCTGTCATGCCCCATGCCTCGGTAATGTGCAGGCCAACACTCTCATACCATGCGAGTAGAGCGGGTGATACAGGTGCAGAACCACAGCCGAGAACACGAGCTTGGTCTAACCCTAAACCATCAGCAAGCTTCTTCTTAATGATGTTGTTGATAAACGGAATCTTCAATAAGAAGTTCAGTTTCTTCTGTGGCAATTTGTCTTGGATTCGCTGCTGGAACAGAGTCCATAAGCGAGGAACTGAAATAAACAGTGTAGGGCGATGCATTTTCACATCATCAATAAAGGTGTCTAAAGATTCTGGGAAAGCCGTAACCACGCCCCCCATTACTGAAGAACCAAAGATGTAAACGCGTTCTGTAATATGAGCAAGCGGTAGGTAAGAAAATAGGCGATCGCCAGGTTGGATCCCAATATGGTCAATCAACCTTTGAACAGACCAAGTAAACGCACCGTACGTGAGCATTGCGCCTTTTGGTAACCCTGATGTACCCGATGTATAAACAAGTGACATAAGCTTATCGTCGTGATGCTGAGGGCGTTTGGTTGATCGTTCATGTGTATCAATGAGCTGTTCGAAAGTGTGTTGGCACTTCGCTGCACTGTCGTATGGTAGTGAAATACTCACTAAGCTCGGATTGTCATCAAGTACTTTTTGAGTGGCTTTAGGATCGTCAAGCTTACCCGCAATCACAATTTTACTTTCACTGTGTTCAATACAGTACTGAATGGTTTCTGCACCCGCTGTAGGAAAGATTGGGACGCTGACAAAATCTCCTAACATCATGGCAAGATCGCAGATGAACCATTCTGCACAGTTTTTCGATACGAGAGCGACTCGATCGCCAGGTTGGGCTCCGAGTCCTTCTAATGCTGACGCCAATTTCAGTGCTTTGTCTGCTACTTCTTTATAAGTAAATTCGACAAATTGGCGATTAATAATCTGTTTCAAATAGACTTCATCTGGGCGTTCTTCTGCCCATTTTAAAATCATGTCATTGGGTGTAGGGAGAGCTGTTGCTTGTTCTTGGCTAAACTCGTTAGGCTGAATCATTGTCTAACTCCATGTTTTTCGCTAAGTTATTTTTGGTTATTTTTGTTAAGATCATGTTAAATGTACCATGATTTTTTCTTTTAGGGAGTAAAATTAGCGTTTTCTGTTATCTGTGCAGGCACGTCTATAGCTTGCAGGGGTTACGCCCGTCCTTTTCTTAAAAATTCTTGAAAAATACGACACATCCTTGTAGCCACATTGATAAGAAATTACAGCTATTTTTGATTCGGTATCGGCTTCGATTAACTTCTTGGCTAACAGGATTCGTTTATCGCACACAAAGTCTCTAAAGCTTACTCCAAAGTGTAGATGAAACTTCTTAGAAAAGTAGGTTGCTGAGCAGTGACATTTTTCAGCTATGTCTGTTTCTCTTATTTCCTTGCTAATGTTATCCATAACAAAGTTAACAACTTCAGAAGTAAACTGTTTTGTCGGTTCTTGGTTATTGTTATTCATGTCTCGATCGAGGTCGAAATGTGCTTCAAAGATGTGTTGGGTTTTATGCTTTAGTTCTTCGAATGAACTGGTCAGATGATGACTGCTTGTTTCAATTACGAAGAATACATTCTTATGATTTCGAACGTTATTAGGTATCTGACCTGTACAAATAATAACAATTCTCTTGTTCAAGTTTTCACAAATAGATAGTGCCATTTTAAGTAGTTGAAGTTCATCCGTTTTATTCAATATAAAAAATACTAACCTTACATCTAAGTGGCTGATTATAGATATGTCCTGTTTATGGTTTTTTATGAGAAAGTAACGACTTATTTTATTGATGATGATTGAATTAAAGTCGCTATCTATATCTGACAGTAAAGGTGTAATTATATTCATAGTTATTAAACCGGTATCATACTTAAATAAGCAGTAAGAGAAGTATGGATGAATGTGTTTATTTAAATAGATTAGAAGTGCGACAAAAAAGTGCAAGTAAATGGCAAGAAAATCCTAACCGAATATATGGTTCGGCTCTAGATTTAGTTTACAGGTAAATAAAACCTGATACGTAAATCAAGGAGAGATTCTTATGAGTAACTTATTGAAAAACATTAAAGAATTCATGAATGATGAAGAAGGTCTGACGGTCATAGAATATGTGATCGGTGCTGCTATGCTCGTTTTAGGATTGACAACTATATTTAGTGGAATAGGTAGTGCGTTATCAACGAAACTAAGCGCGATTGTTGGTGCGATTAGTACGACGACAGCCCCATAGAAACTATGAATATTAAGAGAATAAAAAAGCAGAAAGGACTAACCATTGTCGAATACATTATCGGTGCGGCTTTGCTTGTTTTTCTCGCTTGGGCAATATTCTCTGGTATAGCTGTATCCTTGTTCAGTAAATTTCAATTAATTGTGTCAGGTATATGAATGAATGATAAGTGAATCTCTAGTTTTTTGGGTGCTATTGGTTGTGGTATCAGTATTTGATGTGAAAGAAAATCGAATACCGAATAAGGTTCTGATTTTATTTGTATTGTTGTACTTTATTATTGCGATTAATAGTGGATTAACTTGGGGTTCACTTGGCACTTCTTTGGTTGGGGCGGCTGTTTTTTTCTCTTCGGGACTTATCTTATATTTCTTGAGAGCAATGTCTGCTGGCGATGTGAAATTTTTGGGTGTGATAGGGCTATATGTTGGATGGGGTAACCTACTCGATATTACTTATTATATTATCATTTCCGCGGGAATAATTGCTGTGTTTTACTTACTTTATAACCGTGCGAACAGCGAGTCTCTAACGGTAAAAGGTTATTTTGAAGAGAAACTAATGTTAGTTAGTGGAATGTCAACCAGCACAAAAACTGTGTCAACGGTTCATTCTAGGTATTCAAATAAGGTGACGATGCCTTTCGCACCTTCAGTTGTTATAGGCTTAGCGATGTATAGCTATTTTACGTAATTTAAATTGAAATTCGATGTGTTGGAGAGAACATATGGATATTAGAGGGATACCGTCCCCGAGTAATTTAAAGCCTCAAATATCAGCTCCTTTGATTCCGACTTCCATTGAATCGCTTGGTATACCTGAAGTTGTGATTGAAAACTTATTACTTAAACACTTATCCGCTTACCCTAAGTCTGATGTGTTGGAGCTTTCTAACCATTTGTGTGTGGTTACCCATATTGTTGAGAATGGACTTGCGGTACTTAGAAAGAAATCATTCATTGAAGTCTTTCAACCAACTTCAGCTTTATCTTTAGACTCCTCTTCACACAGTCATGTTCGCTACTCCTTATCAGAAAAGGGCATAGAAGAAGCAGATCTCGCTTTTACTCGAGATGCTTATTTAGGCCCGGTTCCCGTTTCACTTGCTCAATACAGTGACATTGTAAAACAACAAGACTTGCGAGCGGAATTGGTGACCAGACCACATGTTGAAGCGGCTCTTAGTGATGTTTACGGCGTAGACAAAATGATCTCCGTGCTAGGCCCGGCAATTAACTCGGGACGAGCTCTGCTTTTGTATGGGCATGCCGGTACAGGTAAAACATTTGTTGCGACACGCATAGTTAATGCATTACACACTTCAGTTTTTATCCCTTATGCAGTCTATGCCTTCGGTAACATTATTAAGGTTTTCTCTACGCAACACCATAAACCGCTTGATCGCAACGGCAGTGAAACATTGGTTTCTCTTAAGGATCAGTACGACAAGCGTTGGCTCAATTGTGAGAGACCGAATATTCAGGTGGGCGGAGAGCTAACCATGGATATGCTTGAAGTTAATCATTCAGAGAACAGCCGAGTGTGGTTGGCACCGTTACAAATGATGGCGAATAACGGAATTCTGGTGATTGATGACCTCGGGCGTCAGCCAATGCCAGTCGATAACCTGCTCAATCGATGGATTGTTCCAATGGAATATTACTTCGATCATCTTTCGTTGCCGAATGGTCAGCAAGTGACAATGCCATTTGTGTTGACCCTCGCTTTCTCTACTAACTTAAATCCGGAGAAGATCAGTGATCCGGCATTTTTGCGTCGCTTGGGTTATAAAATCGAATTCAAGCCTCTTAATCTGCGTGACTATGAATCCTTGTGGATGAATGTTGTGGCAGAGAAAGAGCTAGAACTTCAAAGCGGCTTCTTTGAGCGCTTATCTCAAATGCACACGCTTTACAAAGTGCCTCTTTTCCCTTGCTTACCTAAAGATCTCGCTGGTATTAGCAAAGATATCCTTTCATTTGAGCAGCTCCCGCCCGTTATTACTTTCGATATTCTTTCCATGGCATGGGAAGTCTACTTTATCTCTGATGGACACGAGGAAGAAAATAATGAATAAGAGTCAGGTATTCCTATTGTTTTTACTGTCCGTAGTATTCGGCTTAGCGGCTGTATTTTTTGCTAAGCAATGGATGGACAACCAAGTTCAACCGACGATAGAAGTCGAAGAAGTTGAACGTCACCCGGTTGTAGTGGCCTCTCAAGAAATTGAAGCTGGAACCATAATTGAAGAGCAGTATTTAACGACGAAGTTGATGGAAGTTGATTGGATCAATGAAAACAACTATTCGGATAAATCTGAGCTGATTGGTCAGGTTGTCGCTAATACCATTTATGCCGGAGAGGTGCTTCACAAGCTGCGTTTCACCGTTCCTGGTGAAGGCTCCACACTTGCGGCTTTGATTCCTGAAAATAAACGAGCGGTAACAATTCGAGTCGATGACGTTATCGGTGTAGCTGGGTTTCTATTACCCGGGAACAAGGTCGATATTCTCAATACCGTTTCCTACGGTAAAAACTCTGCGGCCACTCGAACTGTGTTGAAAGACATTAAAGTGCTCGCGGTAGACCAGACCGCCAGAACCAAAGAAAACAGCCCCATTATTGTTCGTGCGGTAACACTTGAGGTGACCCCCAAAGATGCAGAAAAGCTTCTGACGGCTAAGAGCAAAGGCAGTATTCAGCTTACCTTAAGAAATCCTCATGAAGTTGAGAAGAAAGTCGTTCGTCGATACGTGCCTAGACCAAGCGTGACCATTATCAAGGGTACGGAAACATCCAGTGTGCGCGTCAAGGATTGAGGTGAGATATGAGAATAATATTAGCGTGTGTTTTGAGCCTGCTTTGTTTTTCGAACGTAAGTTTTGCTGCATTGCAAACCGGAAAAACAGTCACGGTTCCGCATCATAAATCGACGCATGTCGTGTTATCAGGTAAAGCGAGCAAGGTTTCACTTGGCGACCCTGATGTTTTGGACATCGTGATTTTGAAATCTAACGAAGTGTTTTTGATTGGTAACAAGTTAGGTGCAACCAACTTGATGGCTTGGGATTCTCGAGGCCAGTTGATTGAGTCTATTAATATCGAGGTGACTCATGATCTTAATAGCCTGAAATCCAAGCTGTATGAGTTTCTTCCTGACGAGACTATCGAGGTACATAGCGCTCAGAATCGCTTGCTGTTGAGTGGGCAAATCAGTAATCAACAGAAGATGAATGTCGCTATGAGAATTGCTGAAACCTACGCCGCAGGGCAGGCTGCAGATGATTCTAAAGAGAGTGGTAGTGAGCAAGCTGCTGCAACTGGTGTTATCAACTTAATGTCTATCGGTGGCGCCCAACAGGTGATGTTAGAGGTAACTGTCGCCGAGGTTCAGCGGAGTTTAGTGAGAAAGTTCGATGCTAATTTCCACTTCTTCCAAACCAGTGGTTCCAACTTTTCGTGGGGAGCTTCATCTGTTCCTGCTGGTGTACTGGGTGCAACACCAATCTTCGATATTCCTACCTCAACTGATTACGGGATTCTAGGGTCTTTCATCGATAGTAATACCTTATTTACCTTTGCATTGGATGTCGCCAAGCAAAATGGTGTCGCGAAGGTATTAGCAGAGCCGAATTTAACTGCATTGAGTGGCTCTAAGGCCGAGTTTCTCGCGGGTGGTGAATTTCCAATTCCAGTTCCGGATGATGATGGGATTACCATTGAATACAAAGAATACGGGGTAGGGCTGAAATTTATACCGACCGTACTCAGTGATAAAAAGATCAACCTGAACTTAGCGGTTGATGTAAGTGAAATTGCGAACAGCAGTTCATTGACTATCGACCCCGGCTCGACCAACGCGACTTACTTTATTCCACCAATTACACGTCGAAGCGCCTCTTCTACGCTTGAGCTTGCAGATGGACAAACCATCGGTATTGCAGGGCTACTGAGCGAGAACGTGCGTGATATCAGCAACAAAATGCCGGGTATTGGTGATGTGCCGATCCTAGGCCAGCTTTTCAATAGTCAAGAATACGTATCGGGAGAAACAGAGCTTGTCATTCTTGTTACTCCTCGACTCGCTAAACCAGTGGACAGAAGTCAAGTCACACTACCAACTGATGCCTTTGTTGACCCTAATGACCTGGAATATTACTTGTTAGGTAAAAGCGCTTACATTGCTGAGCCTTCTGACTCTGAAGACAAGAATAATTCAAGTTCCGCTAAAGACATTGCGCCAACTGATGGTGGTAGCGAAGGTTCATTTGGTCATGATTTATAAGGAGATAGATATGATTAGAACAATGATGGTCTTTCTCGCACTGGTATTAGTCGGTTGTGCGAATGACGCGCCTTTGGGGCAGTCGGTTGCTAAGCTGAAAATGGAGCAAACGTACAACCCGAATGCAACTCAAGAGAACTTGCAGGTTTTACCTGATGGTACCGGGGAGCGCATGCAGGCTGGTTACGACAGTTACGTGGGTAAAGGCGATGAAGATCTTTCAGAGAGCAATAGTCAGGTCTTACAGAGCTTTAATTAGTTTGGAGGTACTTTATGTTGTATCAAGTATCAAGAAAACCTAAAAAACAGGGCGGATTGGTTGTCATATTTGTGACTATAGCGTTGCTTGTCTTCCTTGCTGTGTCAGCGTTAGCCGTGGATATCAACCATATGCTAGTGAATAAAACGCGCTTACAGAATGCGGTTGACTCAGCGGCGTTAGCGGCAGCGACTATTTTGGATAACAGTAAAGATCAAACCGCGGTATCTGCAGAAGTTACATCAACATTGAATGCTATGGCGGGGGCTTCTGGTAATCATGAATTTGATTTCTCAACTGCAGTGGTTAGCGTTGAATACTCTAACGACCCTCAAAGCTTTGCGGGGACCCCTACGTTTGGTGCTGATGATGATGTATATGTTCGAGTTAATGTCAGCTCATTAGATATGGATGAATTCTTTATTCAGATGTTTGGTTTAGCAAAAAGCGTATCGGCAACAGCGGTTGCAGGACCAAGCTCAGGACTGCAAGTTGTGAATAATATTGTACCCATTGGAGTGTGTACTGGTGACGGGACTTCAGATAACGATATTAACGAAGATGGTTATGATGATGCTACCGGTGAGGCAATTACCAATGTCTTTGGTTATGAGGTAGGTACAGTTCATGCTCTAAAAGTGGGCGATAAAAAACTGTCTCAAATGGGAAATGGTAATTATCACCTACTGGACTTTGGATCTGGAGGTAGCACGGTAAAAGAAGCCTTGGCTGGTTACTATGATTACTCTGTCGCTATTGGCGATAGTGTTACTACCAAGCCTGGGGGAACGGTTGGGCCTACAGCTGATGGTTTAAATACTCGTTTTGGTGATTATGGTGGCGGCTTATCAAGTTCAGATTACCCATCTGATTATGTAACGACTGAGCCCAGTTCTGAAATTAAGATAGACAGTAAAACGGGTGATATTGATTTTGATGGCTCTTATACCTATTCCCAATATGAGGCTGACACCAACGCATGTATAGCAAGTATGGGCTCTGGTTGTGTGTCTGGTGGTACAGCATGGCGACGTATTCTTCCTATTCCTATGGTCGATTGCTCAGGTAAAAGTGGTGGAGTAACCAGTTTTACCGTTCAGAAAATAGGGTGCTTCTTCTTATTACAAAAGGCGCCAACTAACAATTCCGGTACTCCTGCAGTATTTGGTGAATTCATACATTCTTGTAGTGTTGCTGGCGGTTCTGGTGGGGCTGAGTCATCAACTGAAGGTCCTTACAAAATTGTTTTGTATAAAGACCCAGATGGAGGAGGCTCTTAGTTATGGATAACAACTTTAAAAAACAACAGGGCCTCGCTGCAATTGAAATGTTGATTGCGACACCAGTATTACTGTTTTTCTTGGTGTTGGTTCTTGAACTGGGAAACATCCTAATTCACTACAATGTCATCTCAAAATCGGTTCAAAACGGAGCTCGTTATGCTGTAAGTGAGGTGTATGGAACAAAGGGTGGGACATTAGCTCCTACTGCGGAAATTCAAAATATTGTGGTTTACGGTAAGAACACTGTAGGTACGGCGATACTTTCTAGCCTTGCAACTTCTGATGTAGTTGTCACTCCTCCTTCAGCAGACAGTTATGTGAGAGTAACGGTTAATTACGACTATGTTCCTCACTTTTTATCGATTCCATTTTCATCTGAAAGCTTATCTGTTCCCTTAAGTGTGTCGTCTGTTATGAGGGTTTTCTGATGAAACCAATCAACAAGCACAACGGCTTAGCCATTATCGAGTTTACGATAGTTTCTTGGTTGGTTTTCTTGCTGATTTTTCTGATTTTGGCTTTGGGGGCTTATGTATTCTCACTCCAGATTGTTAACGAGGCGACGAGAAAAGCGGCAAGGCTAGCGACCGTTTGTTACGTCTTAGACCGCGATAACATTGCGGGGATTGTTGTAGAAGACATTCCACTACTGGGGTTTAGCGATAGCAACTTGGAGGTGGCGTATTTGGATGCTGCTGGCACTGAAATTACCTCTGATTTCGAAACCAATTTTAGTGCGATTAAGTTTGTACGAGCAAGAGCGACAGGCTATGGCATTCAGCTGATCAGCAACCTCAGCTTTTTAGGGACAAATGGGTTTCTTGCGGCACCTGCGTTTGAGACGATTTTACCCGCTGAGAATTTAGGTGTAATCAAAGCCAATACAAATACTAGGACAAGATGTCCGGAACAAATACAGGGTGGGTAATATGGGCGAAGCAATTGATATTTTACCGAATGAAGACGATGCGATTCGCCTTAAAACCAACTTGAATGTATGGCTTATCTATAGCAATGAAAACTTTCATGCTCATATGAGGCAGCAATTGAAACGTTGTCGAAATGTTCATATCGACTCTTTTTCATTATTAGGCATGACCGAAGAATATGTGAGAAGCATAGATACTCCCGACCTTATCTTTGTCGAAGCGAGTGGTGGTTGGGCTCAGAAAATGGTCGATCTGCAAAGCTATAATCTGCAATTGGAAGAGCATGATTTATCTTTGGTTGTATTCGGTGATGAGAATGACAATGGATCATTAAAAATAGCGCTAAGACTGGGTGCTTCTGATTTCCTATCTCATGACATTTCTATTTCTGGTCTCTTACCGTTACTCAAGAAAACCGCAGCGGAAAAAATTGAAAACTCTAGCTACGGGGAGGTGTTCCTGTTTATTAACACCAAAGGTGGAATGGGGGCGACAACCTTAGCGCTAAACACGGCCGTTGAAATAGCAAGTTACCATCCGAATGAGGTGCTTTTACTTGATATAGACCTTCAATTTGGAGTTATTCCTGAATATTTGAATATCACCCCAGCCTACAGTATTTCGGATGCTATCGACAGCTCAAATGATTTGGATGAGATGTCTTTGAATAGCTTAGTTAACAAGCACTCATCGGGGTTACACGTTTTAAGCTTCAAACATGAAAATAACGCGGATGATTATGAACATGCCCAAAAGATTGGGAGGTTATTACCCGTATTACGTCGCTTCTATCGTTACATTGTTATCGATTTCTCTCGAGGGTTAGATCATATTTTCGCATCAGCTATCTCCCCTGCGACTAAGGTGTTACTCGTTGCTCAACAAACCTTAGTGTCGGTCAAAAACAGTAACCGTTTAGTCAGAACTCTGAAATTTGAGTACGGGTTACAACAAGACGCAATCGAGATCATCGTGAATCGTTATGAGAAACGACAAACCATTAAGTTATCAGACATAGAACAAACCGTTGGGAAGCATGATATCCATTTAATGCCTAACGATTTTAAGGTCGCATTGGAGAGTGCCAATTTAGGTCAACCATTGGTTGAGTCAAAAAAGAAGAGTTCGATTACACGCTCGATCATCGATTTGTCTCATATCCTTTCTCCTCCAGAGCAAGAAGAGAAGAGTTGGCTCAAAAAGATATTTTCATAGGTTGTTTGTTCTAAGCATAGATGAGGGATCGTTATGTTCTTTAAACGAAAAAATATAAATCCGGAGTTTGAAAAAAAAGTAGAACAGTTTTCGCAACAAGAAAGCGAGAACATTGCTGCCTTTCCTCAAGGAGCCGTTAGTGATTCTGTTGTTCTTAAAGGGCTAGATGCCAACGAAGAACAAGAAAAATCGGTTAATGAAGCAAAAAAAGTCTTAGAACAAGAGCTTTCAATTAAGCACTATTTTCATAAACAGCTCTTAGAGACACTTGACCTTGGTCTGCTTTCAAGCCTTGATAAAGAGCGCGCTAAAGTTGACCTTCATGAAGCGATTGTTCAGCTAATGGCAGACGATCAAAGCCATGCTCTGAGTGCGGAAGGCCGGAAAAGAGTGATCAAACAAATCGAAGATGAAGTGTTTGGTTTGGGGCCTTTAGAGCCATTGCTAGCCGATAAAACCGTATCTGATATTTTGGTTAATGGGCCTAAAAATGTGTTCGTTGAGCGAGGTGGTAAGTTAGAAAAGACCCCTTATACGTTTTTGGATGACCGACATCTTAGAAACATCATTGACCGTATTGTTAGCCAAGTGGGACGTCGAATTGATGAAGCCTCTCCTATGGTGGATGCACGATTGGCCGATGGCTCTCGGGTAAATGCAATTATCCCACCTCTTGCCTTAGATGGCCCATCGGTATCCATACGACGCTTTGCGGTAGACAGCCTAACTATGGACAACTTGCTGGAATATAAGTCAGCCTCTCCGCAAATGGCGAAATTTGTCGAAGCGGCCGTTAAAGGTGAGCTCAATATATTAATTTCAGGCGGTACGGGGTCAGGGAAAACCACGACGCTTAATATCTTTTCTGGTTTCATCCCACGAGATCAACGAATCATCACAATAGAAGATTCCGCAGAGCTTCAACTCCAGCAACCCCACGTTATTCGTCTTGAAACTCGTCCGGCAAACCTTGAAGGAAAAGGTGAGATAAGTCAGCGAGAGCTAGTGAAAAACACGTTACGTATGCGACCTGACCGTATCGTTGTCGGGGAGGTGCGTGGTAGTGAAGCGGTCGATATGTTGGCTGCGATGAATACCGGGCATGACGGTTCCCTTGCAACCATTCACGCCAACACCCCTCGTGATGCACTAAGCCGTGTAGAGAACATGTTTTCGATGGCGGGCTGGAACATTTCTACCAAAAATCTCAGAGCGCAGATTGCTTCTGCTATCCATCTAGTAGTTCAGATGGAAAGGCAAGAAGATGGTAAGCGTCGTATGGTTAGTATCCAAGAGATCAATGGTATGGAAGGAGAGGTCATCACTATGTCTGAGATCTTCCACTTTCAGCGTCAAGGCATCGATGAGCATGGCAATATTTTAGGTTATTACACCGCAACCGGTGTAGTGCCTCAGTCTCATGACCAATTGGTTAAGCGTGGTCTTGATCTGCCTTTTGAGCTCTTTACTGAATCACATAGCTGAGGAACGGATTATGGATAACGTAACTGTCTCGCTGGTCCTATTGTTTGTTGCGGTGTTGTTTATTTCGCAAGCCTTGTTATTGCCAGCAGCCGGGAAAAAAGCCAAACACAAAGAGTTATCTCGCCGTCTAAAAGAGACACAAAGAAATATTGATGAAGAGAGCTTGTCGCTCTTAAAAGAGCACTACAACAAAGAGCTATCACCGCTCGACCGAAAATTAATTGTGATTCCTTTCTTTGCCGACCTAAAACGTATGCTGGAATTAGCGGGTCTCCACCTTACGTTAAGTCGCTTTTTGTTCATCGTATTTTTGTGCGGAACCTTATTGGCTTTAATGGCTTTAGTGTTTAATCAAGTGTGGTTCATTTGTGTAGCCGCTTTCGTCTTCGCTTGGGTTGTCGCTTATCTGTTTGTCCAAAATAGAGTGACATACAGGATGGCTCGATTCGAAGAGCAGCTGCCAGAGGCTCTGGATATTATTCGAAGAGCCTTACAAGCGGGGCAGCCATTGGTTCAGTCTTTCAATGAGGTGGGTGAAGAGATGCCTGAGCCGATCGGTGTTGAGTTTAAGAACACCTATAACCTGCTTAATTATGGCTACGACTTGAGGCTCGCGATCATGCAAATGACAGAGCGAGCACCGACCGTTTCGATGTTGGCTTTCTCAAGTGCCGTCATGTTGCAGAAAGAGACAGGGGGGAACCTCTCTGAGAATCTGCAAAAAGTATCTGAGGTATTAAGAGCCCGCTTTAAACTCGAAAGAAAGATCAAAACCCTCTCAGCTGAGAGTCGCCTTTCTGCTTGGATACTGACCCTTTCTCCGTTTGCCCTGTTTTTCGGTCTTAAATTCGTAAACCCTGAATACATTGAGCCTTTGTACAGTGACCCTAGAGGAATATCGATGGTCAGTATTGGAGTGATCTTGTTGGCGATTGGGGCATTGTGGATAAGAAAAATAATAAATATCGAGATATAAATTATGGAATTCTTTGATTTAGAAGTATGGAAACAAGCACTCTCTGAGTTCGGGATCAGCAGTCAAACCTTACTCTACGGGATGATTTTGCTGACCACGATGTTACTTACCCTCACTCTTGGTTTTCTTTTTGTTGGCGCTCGTTCACCGTTGGATAAAAAGTTAAAACAGATTTCTGGAGGTAGCCAAACGGGCAGCCGGAAGTCTTATGATTTTACGAATACCTTGGAGTCGTTAACGCCATTTATTGGGCGAGGGAACAAAAAGGACAACGAAAGCTATTCAGAAAAGCTCATGCACGCTGGATACCATGAAAAAAGTGCGCTTTCAGTCTTTTATTCCATCAAAGTGCTTTCCGCTCTTATCGGGTTTGTCTGTGCGTTCGTGGTGTTTTATCTGGCGATTGGTGACAGTTATAACAACTTATTGATTGTGACTTGTATCTTTGTCGGCACGTTTTTACCCAACTTTGTATTGAGTAAAATGCAAAAAGAGAGACAGAGAAAAATTAGAAATGGGGTACCTGACGCGCTCGACCTTTTGGTGGTTTGTACTGAATCAGGCCTTGGCTTTAATGCGGCGCTGGGACGAGTTGCTAATGAGTTATACATCTCACAGCCCGAACTTGCCGATGAGCTGGATACGGTTTTTGCCAAAATTCAGGCGGGTGTCACGATGCCAGATGCTTTGAGTCAACTTGTCGAACGGACTGGCCTTCATGAATTAGACGGGCTCGTCTCTTTGCTCTCACATGCCTCCAGAATGGGGGGGAGCTTAGCGCAAACGTTACGAGACTATACCGAAGATTTTCGAGATAAGCGCCAACAAGCTGCGGAAGAGATTGCAGCAAAAATACCAACTAAAATGTTGTTTCCTATGTTGTTATTTATTTGGCCGTGTTTTTTTATTGTTGCCCTAGGACCTGGGATGATGATTGTTATGGACGCATTAAGTGCGCCAGGAGTTGGTTTATGATGCTAATGAACAGAATGGTTTTACTTTTGCTGCCGCTATTAGTTTTAGGGTGTGCTTCTTCTGATGAGCCAACCAATCAGTTTGATGCTGAGTTGTATTCGGGGAAGCCCATTGACACCTTAACCAGTGACGATCCTCCGGTTAGTGAAAAAGAAGCGATCATGCGTGGTGATGTGGCGCTGAGAGATAACAATATCGATCTAGCGCTTTATGAGTACATCCGATCTCTGTCTTTCCCTGATCAAGAGTTTCACGATAAAACGCTGTTTACGATTGGCCGAATTCACTCATCGAGAGGCAACTACGCGCTCGCTGAAAAAGCCTATCTGGCGGCACTAGATTTTAATCCGGCGCATACTGAAGTGTTGGAGCAACTTGGGGTTCTATATACCAAGCAGCGCCGCACCGATGAAGGACGAAGTTATTTTTTTAAAGCGATTAATGCCGATCAAGTTCGCTTGAAAAGCAGTGAAACGACTAAAAATTACCAAGCGTTAAGCCAAAGTGAAGTTGCTGGCTTGAAGGTGGATAGCATGTCGCCAGCACTCGCTTATATGGGAATTGGGGTATTGGAGGATGTTGAAGGTAAGCATCAAATAGCTCAAGAGTATTTTAAAAAGTCGCTCACTATCGATAAAACCTCAGTAAAAGCCTTGTTGAACATGGGCTACTCCCATTACATGTATGGCAACTACAAAGAAGCGTATCAATACACTCGTTCGGCGTTAGAGATTGAGCCTAACAATGAGAAAGCTCAGAATAACCTTGCCCTTATTTACTTAGCTTCCGGCGATGTGAAAAAGGCGATCAACGTTTTTATGCGTCATATGGATGCTCCCGAAGCGTTGAATAATGTCGGGTATTTTTTAATTCTCCAAGGTCGACCTGATGAAGCGATTCCTTATCTTCAACAAGCGATCGATAAAAAGCCGTCTTACTACAAAATTGCTAATGAGAACCTAAATAGAGCGTTGGCAGAGGTAAGGGAAATGAAAGCCAGCACCCCGATATAACGCCCTATCAAGTTAAGTCATTCTAAATAAGATAGCCCCTGATGAGTTTCCTGATCAGGGGCTATTATTTGTAACTCAGTTTAGTATCTAAAGTTGGGTATCTAAGGTAAGCGTCTTTAAATCGACACATTCAATCATCGAAACGAACGTCGTAACC
>NZ_JBGOOD010000013.1:0-82912 GCF_041439475.1 Vibrio sp. 1S139 | reverse complement strand
TTGCATTGTTTCTGCTGGCTTATCACCTTCTTGACGAATTGAAACGACCATACCAATTGTGGAGAGTTCAGCCCAATCAAACGCTATATAGCCTAAGAAATCTGTATTGTGAACAACCATACTCAAACGCGTTTCTGTACGACCATGCCCTTTCTCTTGAGTGACGTATTTATCACCTTCAAAACTATTAATCATACTAGAATTAAACACTTGGCTAATCGCTTGCTCCAATCGTTTTTGATTACCTTTTACCGCTAAGAGATAATCTGCATCTTGAGCGACTATCTTTTCAGCTATATCCTTCTGGCATCCCATAGCATCAATAGTCACTAAACAACCTCGCAAGGAAAGCATTTCAAGCAGTTCAGGGATCGCTTTTATTTCATTGCTTTTATCCGCAGTCTTCACTTGTCCTAGTACAACTTGGTTTGCTGCACTAAAGGCACTAACCATATGGATTGCACCACAACGCTTGTCTTTGTTGTATGTGCCTCTGAGAGTTTTGCCGTCGATAGCAATCACTTCACCCTCTGTCGTCTCATGACAGTCTTTCATCCACGCAGTAAAGCATCGTTGCAGTTGCTTGGCGGAAATAAGATTGATAACTCGGGCAATGGTATCGTGTACTGGTATGCCTTGTTTGAAATCACCATACTGCCTAAGCCATTCCAAGTTATCTTCACCAAAATCTTCAATATCCTCCCAACCTTCAGCACCAGCAATCACTGCTGCAATTGTTAAGAAGATAATGTCGGTTAGCGTGTGCTCTATTTTCCAAGCTTGGCGAGGGTCTCGAATAACTGAAATATGGTCCAAAAGGCTTAATCCATTCATTATGGCTAAATATCTGCTGTTAAAAAACAGTATATGATCACACCTAAATCTGATCATCAAATCGATCTTGAATGTATTGAATTTGTTGTGACTTCAGTGTACAAATTAGTGGAAACATCACTTCACGCTACCCCTTATTCCATATGGGTTTTTCATGATCTTGCCCTGGGGTAATAAGTGATGCTGTCTGATGAGACTTTATTATTTGAAAACCTTCCCAGAATGAAGGTAGGAAAGTATGATTCGGCATGAAAACGGTCGTTTGTGTATGGTTTTTGTTTGGCGACTAAACCATATCATTTACTGCCGCTTTTTTTTAGTTCCCGCTAATCCGCGTTGAACCTTTTTTATTGACGAAGTATCCTAAAACCCAAAACTTGTAGAGCGAAGCCTTAGGATTAAATAAAAGTAGTCCTATCGGTAATGAAAAAATGGCAGCTAATAATAGCTGCCATTTTAGTTGTAAATTCAACTTATTCATTATTCCTGATACTGATCGTGCGATACGTCTAGCTGGTAGAAAGTCGCTTGTGAGTAATCGTCTAGGTCGCCGCTGATGTTTTGGTTGTAAACACCGGCTTTGAAGTACATGTACTTGCCGCCTGCGTCGTAGCCGCTGTTGCTCATATCAACCACTTGTACAACATCGTCTTTGCCTTCACGCATTAAAGTAACTGTCATCGTGTTGCCTTTAACGTCAATGCGGTAGCTGAACACTTCGCCAAGTGCGATACCATCTTCACCTACTTCTGCCGTCATATCGCCCACTAGAGGGTAAAAGTCCTCTTTGGTCGCGTCTTGGCTTTCGTGTGCAAAGTAAACTGCGCCCGTTGCTTGGTTTGGCAGTTTACGGTAGTACAAACGAATCGGCTCATCGTTTTGATCGTGAATCTGACCAATGATAAAGCGACCTACTTCATTCGCATTACCCGTTGTTGTCGCGTGGTCGATTTTCAATGTCGCTTCTAGAACGCCATCGATACCTGCCGCAGCTTCTAAGTCAGACTCAGGTGCGCTTGAGAATACCCAGTTGTTCTTGTTAACACCTTTAGTGCTAATAGACTGGTCACCACGGCGCATCATTTCGCGAAGCTCTGTACGCGCATACTTAGTATTTTTAGAGGTACGAACACCTTTCACGTAAGACTTGAAGACTAGACCACCATCGTCAGCTGTGTAGAAGATCTCTGGGTGTTGGTAACCGTTTGCAAGGTTCCACTCAGAAACATCATCAGGCTTACCGTTTTTGTCATGGTCGAATGGTTGAGATAGGTACCAATGCGTCATGTCAAAGTTTTCGCTTGGCACGTTACCTGCAACTGGTGTCGCTGGCAGGCCTGTCGGAACTGGCAGTGCACTGCGTGTGTCACATTCAACTGAGGTCTCACAAGGGTAAACCGCTGCTACGCCGAAGTTACCAGAGCGTAGATCTTTACGCGCTGCTTTACGTGCTTTTTCCACTGCTTTCATTTCAGCGATCATTGCCGCTTCTGCAGCTACTACGTCTGAAGTAATGATATGGCTAGCGGGACAAGCGTTAATGTTACAGTTAACCGCAGCTAACCCTGTCACACTGTTCCAACCATTTTTGGTGTTACCGTGACCAACGTATCTTACGTAGCGCGCTTGCACTGCTGGCTCGAATTGGAAACGCTCTAGGCCGATCGCTTTACCTGAGCTCAGTTGGTTTTCAAGTACGGTTGTCCAGTTTTCGCCATCGACACTTACTTGAATATCAAATTTAGACTGGCGCTCGTTACCTTTGCTGAAAGATGCTTGAACCGCATCAAATTCTTGTACTGAACCATAGTCTAGTGTTGCCCACTCACCGTCACCCGCAGATGACCAACGTGTTGTTAGGTCTTGGTCAATGAGACGATCAGGTCCGTTACCATCATGGCTACTAGCGGCAACAGCAACTGGCGTCAGAAGCGCTTCACCAGTTTCTTTGTTATTTGGGAAATCAACAGTCGGTGTGCTCGTGCTCGCACAACCAACTGCAAGTAAAATAGAAGAAGCGAGTAAGGTTTTTAGAGTAATTTGTTTCATATCTAATCCATTATTATAATACAAAGACAGCGTTCGTAAGTGAAAGATAAATTGGCAAACACGAGCTATAAGGCGTTTTCTCTCTCAGTATTTGCGATAACACAAAAATATTACGTAATCTTATAATACAAATAAAACACTTCGTTGGATAAATGAGACTGGGAACACTTTTCGCTTTTTCCATACTTTAACTGGATCACACTTCCTATTGATAAAAGACAATATATAAGAATTGAGAATACGAAATGAGATAGCAAGGCCAGAACAAGCGAGCTGTAATCGTGTGTATTTTCAGGGTTCGGGCAAAATATTTGTCCTTCCAAACACATCACTGTAAGTGTCCAAAAACAAAAATGACCACATTGTAGGTATCAATATGGTCTTCCTCATTACCGACATGGCTCATCAAACATCAGAGAACTCAGTTATGCTCTGCTCTTAGAGAACTAAAGCTCACATCAAACACTTCACCCACATAGTCGCTATCAGGCTTAAACTGCGGATAGATGCCCGCTTTGAAATAGAAAGCGATGTCTGTCGATGTCCAATCTGATGTTAACGAAACCGTGTCCCCATCTTTATCTGTGTAATCTTGTCCCCAAGGGATTAAATGAGAAACGGTGTTGGTTCCATCTAAATCATGAGTCGCCAAGTAGATACCGTCTTGATTGGCACGAATCGTATATCGCCACTCTTCACTTGCCGAATAAGTCCCTAACTCGACACTGAACGGGTCACAATGATTACAGTCTTGGTTGTTGCGCTCAAAATCAGAGTTCAGTATCACTCTTACTGGCTTACTCTCGCCTTCCCATAATAGTTTCACCAATGCTTGATTGATCTTCCAACCATGGATTTGTCCAAGTACCACTTTTGGATCTTGATTGTTGATGTTCGGGTAATCTTCAATTCGCAAGCTTGCGGTTAACTCGTGACTGGTAGCGTTCGTTCTAGTGTCGTCCAAATACCAACTTGTATCTTCATCGCTGGTGCTACAATCCGGTTGAACACTGCTTTGATACAACTCCCTGAGCTCAGAGCGAATATAGCTAGAGTTTTGGGTAGAGGTGCCGTATCCCATATCCGCTCTAAAGTGCATTCTTCCTTCATCAGTATTGAAGTAAGAAAGATCAATATCACTGTCGTACACATCGCTGTCATTTGAAAGAAGATCTTTACTCGATTCACAACGTTCTGGTTCTAACTCAGCAGCACTGTCACCACCGCTTCCATACCAATCATTCTTACTCGGTGGAATAGTCAGCTTCCAATCATTAATGTCCCAATCGTTTGATCCATCGATTTGAGTCGTGGTGTATCTCAACGCCTGATAGTAAGCAATCGCTTCACCATTCTCAAATTGGTTATAGATACCCGCTTTGAAGTAGCTCAATAAATGCTGCCAGTAAGCGATGTCTTGATTCACTTTTACTTCATCATTCACTTTGAGCGACAGTGTGTTCTCATAAACAGAAAGATCAAATTTGGTAAAACTGTCCAATTCCGCCTCACCTAAATCGTAGCGATTGTATGACGTGGCATAACAATCCGAAGAGTCAGCAGCGCTGCTACAATCAATGGCATTGTTTTTCATGACTGCCCAGTAGTGACCTGTGAGGCCATCTCGTTCTTGCTCCCAAACCACACGCAATAGCGGATGAGGGATATAACCCGTACCACTCTCATCAGTCCCCTTATTGTGTATCTGCAGCAACGTCACTTCATCATGATCAGCGGGAGAACTCGCCATGGCATGCTCAATATCAGGCAAACTTATTTCCGCATACAGACTGCGCCTTACGCCCGCTTCGTTGATATCGAAGTTTTCTCCCTCACGAACTTCAGAGCGCATCTTGTAGTTCGTCATTTTGAAGATAAGATTTTCCGTCTCTTCATCAGCATAAAAATAATCACTGACATAACCATCGAAGTTACCATCTTTGACTTCAGAGGTTTTATTGCCCTCCTCTCCATTAGGATCAGAGACCTGAAGATCTGAGCTGGAAAGGATGTTTTGATACTTGGTAATATCATAGGGAGCAACAACACCAGCGGGCATTCCTGGGTTATTGGTATCGGAAGGATCACTGCTGTCACTGGAGCTGCTTCCACCGCAGCCATACGTAAGCGAAGCGAGTACTACGACGAAGATTGGCTTATTCACATTTATCTCACTTATCCATAAGAATAGAGTGACAATGTATATTTGTACTATTTTATGTCAATTATATATTTATCAGAATGTGAGATGCGGCAAATGAAGTGGGATGAATGAGTATTGCGTAGAGTTAGACTCAAGAAAAACGCAGAAAGGCCACTCTAAACTCGCAAGCTATTGAGTGGCTCTCAGATCAACAACTAAACTTAGTATGTTGATTTTTAAATATAAATATTAGAAAAGTTAAACCTTAAAGCTGCTCATCAAGTCACTAACGCTGCCGTTAAGTGTTTTGATTTCTGCTGATTCAATCAACTGATCTTGGCTTAGCTTATTAAGCTCCTCAACAAAGCTTTCAATCTTATGCATGTTCTTAGCAATGCTCTGAATAAGGGCATTCTGCTCAACAGACGAACCCGAAATATCGTTATTAAAACGACTTACCGTTTCCATCTGTTCCGTTAGCTTGGCCAACATATTTACCGCTTGAACCACTTGGGCACGCGTCATTTCACAGTTACTTTTGGTCAACTCAATCGATTTAACCAAACCATCTGATTTAGACTGCAAGCCAGACAGCGCTTCATCAATTTCAGAAGTACTGATTTGAGTTCGGTTGGCTAACGCACGGACTTCATCAGCAACCACCGCGAAACCTCGGCCATGCTCACCCGCTCTCGCCGCTTCAATTGACGCATTCAATGCCAGCAAATTAGTTTGTTCCGCAATTCCTCCAATCACAGACACGATAGACTGGATGCTCTGCGTTTCATTCGCCATTGAGCGAATATCATCAGAGGTGGTGCAGACTTGCTTCTCAAGATCACTGATATAGGTTTCCGTCACGGTGTTAATTTGTTTCGTCTCATCACTGAACACAGCGGCCTCTCTTGCTGCTTCTGCCGCCGACTGAGAACTCTTCTCGACTTCGTTTGATGCTTCAGATAAGCCGTTAATTGCAGAGACCACTTGAACCGTTTCATCAGTGTGAACTTTCAGTACATCGCTGGTTTCTTTACAACCTTCACGAATACTCAGTACCTTAGTATCGAGATCCGAGTTCTTAAATTTGACGTCCTTAACCATCTCTTGCAGACCAATGATGAACAAGTTGATGTCTTTGGCGATATGCCCTAAGTCATCATTCCCCTTCTCAACAAGCCTTTGAGTCAGGTCTCCGTTACCTTGAGATAGATCGTGGACGATTTTTCTCAGTGACACGATTGGGCGGTAGAAGCGATTCAGCAGTAAAATCATCAATATCACCGAGCCAAGCACACATGCCACGATAAGGATACGCGCACTCGACATCACGCCATTCAACTGATTGAGCGCGAGTTCAGGATCGATACTAGATATCATGTACCATTCTTTCTGGCTGCCAATATCCACTTTCTTGGCCATCAAAATTCTCTGGTTGCCATCAATCACACCCTCAATGAATTGGTCAGGCTGTTCAATGGCACTATTGAGTCTCATCTGAGTATCTGCAGAAGATATATTGCTTTGCGGAAGTACGTTTTCGACTGTTGAAGCGACCACCATCCCTTTCTCGTCGATAATAATGCCTTTGGCTTCGTAGATACTGTCCAGCTGTTTAAGCTGAGTTTCCAAATCGTCAAAACGTATGTCGGCCATGATGACACGATCTTGGTATGAGTAGGTCACACCGATCATAGGCACTTGAGTACTCTTAGTGAAAAACAGATCACTAAAAGATAAGCCTGATTTCAATTTGGCTTGTTGATACCAAGGTCGAACGGTTGGATTGTATTTTTCTTTTATCCCTACACCGTTTGGGAAAGACTCTGAAGGACGAGAAGTGTAAGAACGACCATCATCAAAACCCACTACAATCTTGTCAATACCACCGAGCTTAGCGGCAAAATGCATCAGCGCTTCGTTTGGTACTTGGTATGGGGATTTCATGAACTCTTGTGCAACGGAATTGACCGTATCGATGGTGCGCTGGACGGTGCTTTCAATCTGATTAATTTCTATCGTTAACGAGTGATCAATCTCGTTATAAATCGTTTGGTTTACTTGATCAGTCGCCAAGTTAAGCGTGAACCAGTTCGTAAATGCCAAGGCACTGGAACTGACGATCGCCACCATTAAAATCAATTTTCCTTTAAACCCTAGAGACAATTTTGAATTCATAAAACTCATAATCCATATCAACCTATGTCTATTATTTTTATCCGAATGAAATGGTCATTTTTTAGATATTCGAAGATACGGGAAGCAAAACTTGTTCATGCCGTTCCATCGTCACAACCATCAATTTAATTAATATTGTATGTTTAATTTACTACACTTTCTGTGAGCAATCTTGACATATCAAAACTGGTTAAAATCACCCTGTGACATAGGTATCATTTATGAGTTTGAACTTTTAACATGATTAGAAAGGAATAATTAACCAATTAAAAATGATCAACTTTCAGATGATTACCTCACAACTTCGCCGATAATGCCTCCACTCAAATTATTCATATCACTTTCGGTCACCTGACTAGGAAAGTGAGCCTTAGGTCACATTTTCACTAACCAACCATTCACTCAAGGCATTCAATCTTAAAATTTATTTGTAATACAATAAGCCTTAAGTTATGGTGTATTTGAATCATAACTTAAGTTCTTTCTGGATGCTTTTGTTCAGTTCAAAGTGATAATTGAAGCAGCCGCTTTAAGGTCATTGAACTCGTTTAACGTAGAAACTGTCGGGGGATCTCGTTATTCGTTTTTTCACTTTCTATTGATCATTTGTTTTTCCAGACGGCTAGTCCGAACATGCCCATACAGTCACCAGCTGTGTGGGTTTTTTTTACTTTCTTTTCAGACCCGATATACGAGCGGTGTTAAGCCATCGCCAACAATCAGTTAAGTGCACTGGTTTAAGCTTGCGAGGAAAAGTGAGTGAGTTGGTGCTAGAAGGCTTTGAATTTACAAATAGATATAGATATAGATATAGAAACAAAAATAGGAATTGAGGCAGTAACAAAGTTGAACAGAGTTTTGAGTAGGTGTAGCTGAGGAAGTAGAAGTAGAAGAGTTTAACGAGGGAACAAAGGGTTGGGTATGGCAGATAAAAACGAACCTCGCTGAGGTATCGCCGCCTAAAAAGACAGGCAATACCCTAGCGAGGTCGTACTTCGATTACTTCTCTAGTTTAGCGAAGTAGTCGAAGATTACTGGTACGTCGTTGTTACCCATTCCTGCGTCAACAGCAGCTTGTAGGCTAGTTGCAGTACCTTGAGCAATTAGAGACTCAGTACCTAGCTCTTCACAAAGAGCAAGGAAGTAACCAAGATCTTTGTTAGCGTTAGCAACAGAGAAACCTAGCTTCTCTTCGCCGTCTACTGCGTAGAACTTACAGAATTGCATGAATGGTGAGTTAGATGGACCTGCAGACATGATGTCAAACAGTTGTTGGCCATCAACACCAGCGCGTTGAGCAACAGCGAAAGCTTGAGACATAGTCGCAACAGTCGTCATACCCATGAAGTTGTTTACAAGCTTAGTAACGTGACCAGAACCTAGAGCACCTAGGTGGAATACGTTTTCGCCTTGCTCTTCAAGAACAGGTTTAACTTTGTTGAAAGTTTCCATGTCGCCAGCAGCCATGATGTTCAGAAGACCATCTTTAGCGTGTGCCGGAGTACGGCCTAGAGGTGCGTCGATCATGCCCGCGCCTTTTTCAGCTAGAGCTGCGCCGATTTTCTTAGTAGAAGCAGGGATAGAAGTACCGAAGTCTACTAATACTGCGCCTTCTTTGATGCCAGCTAGAACGCCGTCTTCGCCGTAAACGATTTTTTCAACAACAGCAGAAGTTGTAAGACAAAACTGAACGATATCACTTGCAGCCGCTAGTTCTTTAGCAGAAGTGAATGCAGTTGCGTTGCCGCGATCTGTAACGCGAGCAACAGCTTCAGCGCTTAGATCCATTACGTTTACGTGGTAGCCGCGCTTTTGCAGGTTTTCAACCATGTTGCCGCCCATAAGACCTAGGCCAATGAAACCGATTACAGGTTTAGTCATGTTTAAACTCCAAATATAGTATTGTATGATTATATGCTCATTATAATAACTACGTCTTTCTCGTTACGCAATAGTTTTAGGGTAATCCTTCAATGCTTAGACGCAAGTTGTGACGGGGGTTCACTTTACGAGAAAATATGGGGCACGCTTTGTACTTACAGGAACTATTTGCCAGTTTAAAAACCGTCTATTGATGAAATAACATACGTTAAATGTCATACGATTAGTAAGCACAAGCTACGCCTTTACCTATGTATAGTTCACGACTCCCCTACTCAGCCAGTGATTAGACTGTTCACGCAGAAGTAAGTCATATCAGTTTTTACGAAAAAGGGGTTGGCGCCCTATTCTTTTAACAGAACGATAAATATAGGTCTCGTATACTACTCCTGCACCTTTCATTAAGCATAGTGGCTAAGTACATACACAGTCTTTGTGTATATCAACTTCCAGGTTTAGCCCTCGATCTACTGACTTGGCATCGAGAAGCGATTGATTTCTCAGCCAATTAGTTTCGTTTCAACCTGATGGGGTTCCCAACTTTGCCAACTAATACAATTTAACTGAGTATCCAACTTGCTAGCTAACAAAACAAAAAAACTCCGAGCTTTCACTCGGAGTTTTTAATATCTAGCTTCTGTTGCTTCAGCGAATTACAGTTCGATTGAAACCGTTTCACCGTCAACATTTAGCATTAGCGTGTTACCTTCAAGCTTGTGAGACACTTCAACTTGCTCGCCTTCGTTCTTATTAGGAACAAGAAGGGTCAGGATGTTGTGCTCTTTCGATGGCTTGAATTCCACTTCAACGTGACGGTGGATTTCAAGATCTTTGAACTCGTATGGGTCAACTTCGCCAAAACCTTCAACATTCTTAACTGACGTGATGTTATCAGCAGACTCGTTGATGAAGTTTACGTCTAGGTGCGCAACTTCGCCACGGATAGTGAAAGACTTGTCTGCCACGTCGTTTGCGAAAGTTGTATGCATTAGCCAAGTCATGTCTTTCTCTTCAGAAAGCGTTGCCTTGTCTTGCATTACGAATACTTTACCTTGAACAAACCAGACCTTACGCTTGTAAGATTCAATTTCAGGAACGAAGTACTTGTAAGACGCTGTCGCATCACCTTCAACCATCTTCACATCAGATTCAGTGTCGAAATCAGAGATGTTGCCGCCCGCTTCGATACAGAAGCGATCTTGATGGTTTTCGTAGCCTGTATTCTTGTTCTCGCCATACTGACCTTTACCGCCAAATAGTGGAAGGTTCTTAGAGAACGTTTGACGACGCCATTTCGTGTGCATATCAACACCGAAACCACCGTAGTAGCCAGTGATTGACGCTAGCGTTTCACCGAATGCATGCAACGTGAATGCGTTTTGGTCACCGTGAGAGTGGCTGATTGAACCAAACGGAGAACATTTGAATACCATGTGAATATGGTTATCACGCTCAGTCATCTTGTTGTGGAATGCAGCCCAACCCGTGATTGGGAATACTTTCAACAGTGGGTCATTCGATGGTGCTTTCTCTTCAGGTGCATCCCAAAGGAAGTTAAAGCGAAGATCATCGTAACCGAAGTCCCACCAACCGAAGTTGTAGAATTTGGTGTGTGCTTCAGTATCACGGCCTTTCAGTTGGTTGTAGTACCAAACATACTCAGGCTTCTGGTTAACACCTGCGTAATGCTTGATGTTGTAAGCCAGTTTTAGACCTGGGAAATCACCGATTGAAGACTGGTCACAGAAGCTCGCGCGCTTAGAGTGAACAGGCATGCAGTAAAGCGGGAAATCACCTGTGTTTTCGTAGAATGTTTTGTTGAACATGTCTACGCCACAGTATGCTTTCAATAGGTCGAATGCTTCGCCTAGGAATGCAGTTTGCGTGTTCCAGTAGTCAGGACCTTCAGCCCAACCGCCGTCTACACCGCCCCATGGTGGGTAGTGTACTGCGTAGTATTCTAGTGCGTATGCAATGTACTCGCCTGCTTTCGGGTGATCGTGGTAAAGCGCGATACACGTTGGGATGATAGCAGAAGAGATAGAACGAACACCGTGGCTGTTCAGTGGGTTGTTCAATAGATCAACCGTCACTTTCAGGTGGTGCATGATTTCGTCTAGACGCTCAATCAAAGCATCTTGAACTTGCTGACGTTCTTCATCTGTGAAGTAGCCGTGTAGCCAGTCGTAACCCCAAGCCATAGCCGCGATAACACGGAAAGCCGCTTCATCGTTATAGCCACGAGAAGTCACGCCTTCTGGATCGTACGTAGACAGTTTTAGAGTCCAAGCTTTTGCTTTAGCAATTAGCGCTTCGTCTTCTTTCACAACACCAGCAATTGCTAGGTTACGTGTCGCGTTTAGTGCCATTTGGCAATCAACGTACATTTGACGCCAGTAAGGACGCCATAGAGAAGCTTTGCCTACCGTGTCAGCTGGGTACGCTTGAGGCTCTTCGAAAGGAGCAGTCTCAAGGAACTTAACTGTCGAGTTATTGTAGAAATCATCAAACATGCAGTGAGCTTCATCAGCTTTCACTTTCGCTTTGAATTCTTCTAACTGATCTGCTTGAACAAGAAGACGTGGACGTGCTTCGCTCAAGTTGTCTAGGAATGATAGGTCGAAGTCACGTTTCTGTACTTCGATAGGGAGTAGGTCTACAAGATTACCTGCTGAAGTATCATTCTCCAGCTTCATCTTCCTGATTGCATCAAGAGATTTTTGGTCGCTCATTCTAACTCACTTATTTTTCAAGTTGATTGAAAGGAATTAGCAACAATATACGTCTTATTGTAGGACAATTAAATCTATTTCGGTTCGATTGAACCATTTTGTACAGTTTTCGTGATTTAGGTCAGATATCTTCCACCTGACCGTTTTCCGTTTCGCAGAGCAAAAAAATGCGACGCCCTTTCGAGTCGTCGCATTCTATTATAATCGTTTTCTATGTATTAGCTTTCAGTTACTGCTTTCGCTTGCTTGCCGCCGTCATCGACCGCTTTAACCAATAGCACACCAACACCACCAACAATCACACCACAAAGTATGAAGACTAGACGTCCCCACATTGGGTTAGTGAGTAGAGCCATTAGCATGATACCGACACCCGCTACCGCAATCAGTTTACCAAGCATTTCACGCTGTTTGTTATCCAGTACTTTCTGTTCTGCTGACTCCGCAACTAATGGAGTAGACAGGTTACCGAAGAACTTATCAACGTCTGCTTGACGCTTCTCAGTTAATGGCTTGTAGAACAGAGTTGATAGGATGAAGAAACCACCTGTCAGCGTAATGTGAGCAATCAGACCGATAGCAACCTTAACATCAGACCATTCACGGCTTGTTAGCTCTTCTAGACCGAAGATTGAAGACACCATTTCAGCGTTAACAACGAAACCCACGTAGTAAGAAACAAAACCACCAACCACTAGCGTACCCCAACCAGCCCAGTCCGGAGTCTTCTTAATAAAGAAGCCAAGGAATGCAGGAATTGTCATTGGGAAGCCGATCAGTGCGCCTACATACATCATGGTATCGAACAGGCTCAAACCTTTAAGCGAGTTGATGAACTGTGCAATAAGGATGATAGCAATACCAAACACGGCAGAAGTAATCTTAGAAACCGTTACTAGTTCTTTTTCGCTAGCCGTACCTTTACGAACGATTGGTTCATAGAAGTTCTTAACAAAGATACCCGAGTTACGGTTTAGACCAGAATCCATTGAAGACATTGTCGCTGCAAACATCGCCGCAACTAGAAGGCCAACCATACCTGCTGGCATGTACTCTTGTACGAAGTATAGGTAGGCAAAGTCACCCGCTTTCTTACCTGCTTCTGGGTAAGCTGCTGCTAGGTCGACACCTTGACCTGCAATGTACCAAGAAGGCATGAACCAGATAAATACACCACAAAGCATTAGCACACACGCTAGTAGCGCTGCTTTCTTCGCGTTCTTTGAGTCTTTAGCCGCTAGGTAACGGTAAGAGTTAAGCATGTTGTTAGTAATAGAGAACTGCTTCACGAAGATGAAGAATGCCCAAATGCTGAAGATGCTTAAGTAGTTAATGTTGTTACCAGAAAGGAAAGAACCGCCTTCCGCTACAGGGAAGTTATTCACGATTTCACCAACACCGCCACCTTGAACAACAGCAACAACAGCACATGTCACGGTTACTGCCATGATGATAACCATCTGCATAAAGTCAGATGCAATTACCGCCCATGAACCACCCGTTACAGACATTGCCAATACAACCAAACCGGTAATCCAGATAGTTGCTGTCATGTCGAAACCGAAGATACCAGAAGCGATGATTGCTAGTGCGTTTAACCATACACCGGCAGAAACAACACTGTTTGGCATTGAAGACCAAGTGAACACTTGTTCGTTAGTCGCACCGAAACGCATACGAATTGCTTCGATTACCGTTACTACACGTAGTTGACGGAACTTTGGAGCAAAATATGCGAAGTTCATGAAGTAACCAAATGCGTTGGCTACGAAGATGACCGCTACTGCAAAACCATCGTTATACGCTTTACCTGCCGCACCGGTGAATGTCCATGCACTAAACTGGGTCATAAAGGCGGTTGCACCAACCATCCACCACAACATGTTACCGCCCCCGCGGAAGTAGTCACTGGTGGTACTTGTAAATGTTCTAAACATCCAACCTATCGCAATCAAGAATAGGAAATAAATGCCGACAATAATCGTGTTGAGTTCCATCGTGTATCCTTTGTCCGTTGTATTTTGTTACGAGGACTATAGGAAATCTCAAACTTTATTTGTAGTACAATAATCCAAATAAGTGATGGCGATCTTATTTTGATTGATTAAGTTAATTATATATATGACATAGGATGGAATATGGCCAATCCATTAAGGAAATTACTGGTGTTTGAGATGAAAACTCAAAAAACCAAGACCAAAGAACATCACATCCATTAAAATCAAAGACTTATAAAAAACGAGACTTTGCACACTTATTAACAAATACAACCAAACACATATAAATATAAAATTCTCAAAAATAATAAAAGCCAAATCTGAGCTAAATCCCCCTCATTTATCACACAATAAACCAGTGTTTTTATCTATTGAGAGTGGACAATTTCATTAGAATTCAACTTAAATTAATCCATATTGAAGCGGCATATCCTGTTCAAACGATGGCGGATTAAAAATATACAAAAATGAAAAATCATGGATGACGCATAATTATTTGGGGGGAGCTCGAGTGTCTAAAACGAATATCGAGCGTAATATTATTTTTATTTTGATGGTAAAGAGAACGACCGCTAGGCGTATACAAGAAGGAACTGACTTAAGAAGGAGTTAAGCGGGGGTGAACCAAAACAGTGCCACACATGGTGCAACACGCTTTCTAAAAACAAAAAAGGCATGCACTTGGCATACCTTTTTGACTGGTTCAAATGAAGTTGAAAACCGTGTTTAGCTTGCAGTGGCTAAACGGTGGTTAGCATCTTGCAAGTGAGCCGCTGACATTGTACGAGCTTTTTCACTGTCGCCAGCCATAATCGCTTCATAGATTCTACGGTGTTCATTGATACATGTGCTGCCCTCTTCAGAAGAGTGCACGATGAAGTTAACGAACATGGTCGTCAGAATATTGCCGAATGGCAGGTAGAAATCGTTACCTGTTGCATTGAAGATCAAGCTGTGGAAACGAATGTCGATGTTTGTCCAACTTTCTTGGTCAAATACTTCAGCAGCATCCACTTCTACCATCTTCTGGAAGATCTCTGAAAGCTCGATACGTTGCTCAGCAGTCGCAAATTTTGCAGCTAATGCACACGCTTCAGGTTCAATCGCACGGCGAAGGCCTAAAAACTGAGAACAGAATTGGTCTATGTCGGTTAGACCATCCATCCATTCAATCAGTTGAGGATCAAGAAAGTTCCAGTATGCGCGATCCACTACACGAGTACCGATTTTCGGGCGGGACTCTAACAGGCCTTTAGAAGTCAGTAGTTTAACTGCTTCACGAAGTGCCGTACGGCTAATACCAAACTGTTCACACAGCGCCATTTCACCAGGAATAATAGAACCTTGTGGTAGTTCACCAGACAAGATTCCACGAGCGATTTCACGCGCTACTTGCACGTGCAGGCTGCGCTTCGAGCCCGAGATTGAATTAAAAGTGCTAACCATAAGTTCACTTATTTTATATGTTATGTTTATGTATTATTTAAGGATCACTATAACAGGATTTCAACCTAGCGCCAATTGAGTAAATTAGCAACGAGTCGCGTTCTATTAATTTACTCAATGAATCAAACACTTATAAAGCATCTAACTCCACACAGCTAGAAACATTATGTTACACCATTCATAAATCCGTCATCAAAACGCATCGGTTCTGTCATCCTCGATTTCTATACTCCCTTCCCCAAAAATCACTCAATTGGACTGAAATAATGAAACCGACAAAAACAAATCTCACGCTTAAGAGCGCTATTACTGCTGCGCTGATTTTTTCTGGTTCTGCATTAGCAATGGATACACGATACGAAGACCGCTCTGGTAACTTGGTCGCCGATGTACCTCAAGATGAATCACAATGGGTGGATCCAAACACGCTAATTTTTGCTTACACGCCAGTTGAAGATCCAGCAGTATACGCTGATGTGTGGAGCGAGTTTTTGAGCCACCTTGAAAAAACAACGGAAAAAACGGTTCGTTTCTTCCCTGTTCAAAATAACGCAGCTCAAATTGAAGCAATGCGTTCAGGTCGTCTGCATATCGCAGGTTTCAACACAGGTTCAACGCCACTAGCAGTTAACTGTGCTGGCTTTGCTCCATTCACCATGATGGCGGCTGAAGATGGCTCTTTCGGTTACGAAATGGAAATCATCACGCACCCAGGTTCAGGCATCGAAAAGGTTGAAGACCTAAAAGGCAAAAACCTAGCATTCACATCGCAAACGTCAAACTCTGGTTTCAAAGCCCCTTCTGCGATTCTGGATGCTGAATACCAGCTTCAACCTGAACGTGATTTCAAACCGGCTTTCTCTGGCGCGCACGACAACTCTATTTTGGGTGTGGCACACAAAGATTATGACGCAGCAGCCGTCGCTAACTCAGTATTGAACCGTATGCTTTCACGTGAAGTCGTGAAAGAAGGTCAAATCAAGAGCATCTACAAGTCACAAACCTTCCCAACAACAGCTTACGGCACAGCGCACAACCTAACACCAGAGCTTCAAGAGAAGATTCAAAAAGCGTTCTTCACTTTCGACTGGGAAGGCACAAAGCTTCAAGAAGAATTTGAGCGTAACGGTGAAGCGAAGTTCGTTCCGATCACTTACCAAGAGCACTGGGAAGTGATCCGCACTATCGATACAGCCAATAAAGTCTCTTACACGTGTAGCTAAGTTCAACCGAACTAAAAAGCCAATCACACACCGATAAAACTAACTGCAGGTGTAATCGCCTGCAGTTATTCACCACTCTTTCCGGTTTACTTTCCATGCCTGTCTCAGGCGAACTCTTAGTACACCGCTCTTATAGGAATTCTATGTCTACTCTTACCCTTAAAGGGCTTACCAAGCACTACTCCAGTTCTGATAAAGCCCTTACCAACGTTAGCTTGTCGGTCAATGCCGGTGAAGTGGTTGGTTTAATTGGTCCATCTGGTGCGGGTAAATCAACGCTTATCCGTTGTATTAATCGGCTCACCGAGCCCACCAGCGGCGAAGTGATCTTTTCCAATACCAATCTAGAAACGCTGTCTAAGCGACAACTGAGACAATCACGCCGTGAAATCGGGATGATTTTCCAAGAGTACGCGCTGATTGAGCGTTTAACGGTGATGGAAAACGTACTTTCAGGGCGTTTGGGTTACGTGAACTTCTGGCAGAGCTTTACTCGTCGTTTCCCTGAATCGGATATCCAAGCCGCTTATGCGCTACTCGACCGTGTTGGGTTGTTAGAACACGCCAATAAAAGGGCCGATGCTCTGTCGGGTGGTCAGCGTCAACGTGTTGGTATTGCACGTGCACTTGCTCAGAAACCGAAATTACTGTTGATTGATGAACCAACGGCCGCACTTGATCCACGTACAGCGCGCCAAATCATGCGACTGATCAGTGAGATTTGTTCAGAGCAACAGCTCCCTGCCATCATCAATATTCACGATGTTCAATTAGCAAAGCAGTTTGTTGACCGTGTGGTCGGATTAAATGCAGGTTGTGTCGTATTTGATGACAAACCAAACCTGCTCACTGAAGATGTTTTAACGCAAATCTACGGTGAAGAAGACTGGAGTCAACAAGCAGAAGAAGAGGCCGATGACCTCATCATCACGAGCCCTCGCCTGTCTGAGGCAACAATATGACTCAACCATATCCAAATCAAGCTCATCAGCATTTAAAGTCAGCACAACAACATTTAAAGTCAGGAAAACAGAATTCCAAACAATACCCGACACAGTGGACAAAGCCGCCACTGATTTCTAGCCCATGGCTACGCTGGAGCTTAATCATCATTGTCGCGGTTTACTTGTACTTTGCGACTCAATCGGTACACGTCAACTGGACTCGAATTTACGAAGGCAGCGAACGCGGCTGGCAGTTCATTTTGGCTTTCATGAACCCAGATTTTGGTGGCCGATGGAACAACATCTCACAAGGTTTGATTGAAAGTTTAACCATGACCCTGACATCGACCGTGGCGGGTGTCCTTCTTTCAATCCCATTCGGATTAGGCGCAGCGAAAAACCTTGCCCCTACGCCTGTTTACTTATTCTGTCGTGCGTTTATTTCGGTTGCGCGTAGCTTACAAGAAATCATCGTAGCGATTCTGTGTGTTGCTCTATTTGGCTTTGGTGCGTTTGCGGGCTTTGTCACGCTCACCTTCGCCACCATCGGCTTTCTCGCAAAACTGTTTGCTGATGAAATTGAAGCCATTGACCCAGCACCACTCACCGCAATGCGCGCAACGGGCGCGAGTTGGTTACAACAGGTCAATTACGCGATTCAAGCGCAGGTAATGCCGCGCTTCATCGGACTTTCGATGTACCGACTCGACATCAACTTTCGTGAGTCAGCCGTGATTGGCATTGTTGGCGCAGGTGGTATCGGCGCAACGTTAAACACAGCAATGGACCGTTACGAATACAGCGCAGCAGCCGCTATTCTATTGATTATTATCGTGATTGTGATGTTGTGTGAATACCTTTCAACCATCATCCGTAAGCATGTGCAGTAAGGAGCGACCAATGAGCACGCTAAATGAAACACCGACAAGCGCCATCAATCGTACCCAATGGCAGCGTTACGACAGTAAACAGAGCCTCATGCTTTGGCTAGGCTGGCTTTGCTTTGTTGCTTTGACAGTATTCGCATGGCAAGTCATGAACAAGGATACGATTTGGTACTTTGTGACTGACTCACCCAACCAATTTACTGATATCTCTTCACGTATGTGGCCACCAAGATGGAGCTACTTAGAGTCTCTTTGGAGTCCGTTGTGGGACACCATTAACATCGCGACACTTGGCACACTGTTGGGGATAGTACTAGCGTTTCCAGTCGCGTTCTTAGCTGCACGTAATACAACGCCAAGCATGACGTTTATCAGACCTATCGCGCTGTTCATCATCGCGGCAAGTCGTTCAATTAACTCGTTAATTTGGGCATTGTTATTGGTAGCAATCATCGGCCCAGGCTTGTTAGCCGGTATCATTGCGATAGCGCTACGTTCAATTGGCTTCGTGGCGAAGTTAATGTACGAAGCGATTGAAGAAGTGAACGCAACACAGATGTCAGCAATCCAATCGACCGGAGCTTCTCCGCTGCAAGTATTGAACTACGGCATTCTTCCGCAAGTGATGCCAAGTTTCATCGGCACGAGCTTGTTCCGCTGGGATATCAATATTCGTGAGTCTACCGTCTTAGGTTTGGTGGGCGCTGGCGGTATCGGCTTAAAACTGCAAGAGTCGATGGCAATGCTGGCATGGCCTCAAGTGACTGTCATTTTCTGTGCGATTCTAGTGACGGTCATCTTCTCTGAATGGGTGGCAGCCAAAGCAAGAAAAGCCCTTATCTAAATACTAAAAACAACGTCAAATAGACGGTTAGCTAAGATCAAAGCCTACTCACTGAGTAGGCTTTTCGTTTGTTGAAACGTTCTATTCTGTTTCCTACACGCATAAAAAAACCGAGCAACTCGCAATGAGTTACTCGGTTTGACTTATTCCCGATGTATTCAGTCGTTGTTGGTATCAACGAACGATTTTGCAATCACGACTGAATTCAATGTGACGCTTCGTTCCCGCAAAGCACCACATCAACACAAGCCATCGTTAAATAACTTGCATGTGATACCAATCGTAGTAAATAACTGATCACCCTAGCTTGTTAAAAAGCTCGATAACTTCGTTAGAATTTTTGATTGTAGAATAACTACTTATCGAAAAATTCTGCCTTGTTCTCAAGCTTTTTTCCTGCGCTATTTCTGCTCACTTACTGTGATTAGTATTAATCATTTACAGTTGAGCAAATGATCCTTCCCACGAGTATGTCTCACCAGCGAACTCAACAGTGTGAGTTGCTTGCTGCGTGTCTTCAGCTTGGTTTGAGATACCGTAGTGGTAAGTGTTGCCAGAAGTAGTCTGAATGCGAACAACAGTCCCGACACTGTTATGGCCCACAACAGATACTGATTTAACTAGACCACGAGCGCCTACAGAGGCTTCGATAGACTCGTTAAAGTAACCATGCGTTTCTAGTACAGAAGCAAACACGTGGTTTTGACCAGACTGACGTAAGATGAACGCAGGCTCACTCTTAAGGTTGAAGTCTGGATCGTTAGCACCAGTGCGAGCAAAAATCACTTCGCTGCCCGCATTCGCGCTGGTTACTAGGCTGTAGTAGCTGCTGTCATGTAGCCAGCTTACTAGAGAACCTTCCTCGTTCACTTTGCCTGAAGCCACGTTCCATAAGTGCTGGTAACCGTTGTCTTCACCTAATGGCTTAAGCGTTTTTTCCATGTTGTAATCGAAGTCAGTACGGATGATTTGACCAGAGTGGTGAACGGGTAGGTCGTACTGGTGTTCAGCGTCAGCTTCGATGCGGTATACGTCGATTACAAGTGGCTTCTCGAACTCAGGAAGTTCAGCAAGAATCACGCTGCGTTGCATGTCTACGCCAGTGTAGTACTCAGAAATTGTGCCGCTCATGCCTTGTAGAGACTGGTCGTCTGCTACGAAGAAGTGCTTCTGACCAAACTTAGACTCAGCCAATGCTGTGTTGAAGTTGTTCTGCGTTTTCTGATCAACCGTTACTGTGTTGTGAGCAACCGTCTGCTTACAGTAAGACTTGTTCTCTGGGATGTAACGACCGCCAAACTTAGGCTCAACGTTTACCCAGCGACCGAAGCCGTAATCGTGCAGCACTTCGTGGCCACGGTTGAATACGCTTAGGTGCAGGCCATCGTAGTGACCGTGGTCTAGAGCAGAGTGGTACTGGTGATCAGAACCGTGTTGACCAAACCAGATCAATGCCATCGTGTCGTCATCTTGCTCGTCACGGTGACGAAGGATGCTTACGCCGCCTTTTTCGCCTTCAGGGCCGTCGGTTACAAACAGGCTACCCCAGTTGAATGCTTTGATGTCGTCTGCTGAATCAACCGCGTCAGACAATGTTTTACCTGAAGCATGAACCCAAACGTTTTGTTGGTGGTTAGCCATACCAAGCAGAGTTTCAGTCTGCTCGTAACGGTGGTAACACACAGACGTTGCCATGATAACGCCTTCATCGTTGATAGAGATTGTCTTCGATGAATCGTTCAGAGCTGGCAATGTACCGTCTGGGAATGCCGTTTTGAATACAGAGTAAGACGTTGTCTTGATCACTGAATCGTTGAATTCATAGATACCAACTTCAGGCTGACGACGTTCAATCGCCTCTGCAAACAGGTAGATTGGACGTAGCGAGAAACGGTGGTAGTAAGGACCTTCCATGTAGTAGCCGTCTGGCGAGAACAGTTGGTCAAGTTGCGCTAAGAAACCGCCGCTTACTTTGTCTAGTTTCAGGCCGTAAAGCGCTTTGTCTACAGATTCTTGGTCGTTGATTGCGTAACCACAGATACCTACCGCTGCCACTGCCCATAAGCCGTGGTTGTGTACGATATCGAAGTCGTGTGCGTAAGTAACAACGAACATTTCGATCATTTGCTTAAGAAGATCGTCTTCGATCAGACGCTTTTGCTCTTCAGAGATGGTGTGGTAGATGCAGCTGTACGCACAAGAAGCGTAAAGCATCCACATGTTCTCGTTCAACGTTTGGTGGAACAGCTTACCTGGGGGGTTAGAGTCACGGCTTACGTTGCTTTCAAGTGTTGGGTATACCGTCGCGTACGCTGTTAGCATATCAACGATGTAATCACGGTATTTTGTTTCCTCAGTGATAAGGAACAAACGGCCCGCTAGATCCATATGGATGTAGTTTTGCTTGTGACGGTTGTGCTCGTAACCGCCGCCTTCACCGTGACCAGGTACTTCAATGCCAACTTCCGCCATGTAAGCGTCAGTTTGTTTAATGTCGCGAGTCAGTGCGTTACCTAAAAGGCTATCCTTGCCAAGTTCTTTACGAAGCTCTGCTGCTTCATCAAAGTTAAGTAAAAGTGGTTGATAGCTCATTATTATTTCCCCTGCTCTGCTCTGCTTGCTAATTCTGGGTTTAAAGTTGTTTCTACTGAGTAGAAGCCTGTCCAGCTGTATACTTTGCCGTTCAGCTCTACTTTGTGTTCAGTGCTGTCAGTCGCGCCAAGTTGGTTGCTGATCATCACTGTCACGTTTGATTTCTCTGTGGTGATCTCAACTACCGAACCGATATTGGTGTGAGCCACTACTTTGATGTCTTTCACAACACCACGTGCATTAACTGATTGCTCGAATTCTTCGTTGAAGTAACCGTGCGTTTCAACAACAGAAGCAAACAGTGTTGTTTCACCTTTGCTGCGTAGAATGAACGCAGGCTCAGAACGTAAGTTGAAGCTTGGGTCGTTAGCGCCAGTGCGAGTAAAGATAACTTCAGCATTGTCGTTAGACGTTGCACCTAGCCACGTGTAGTAGGTGTTGTTCTGTAGCCAGCTTACCAGTGCTGTGCCCTTCACTTCACCGCTTGCCACGTTCCATAGGTGTTGGTAACCGAAGTCTTCACCTAGCGTGTTCAGCTCTTTGTTTGCTTGGTATTCAAAGCTAGTGCGAACAATCTGACCTTGATATTGGTGTGAGTAGTCGTACTGATGCTCACCTTCACCGCCTTTCTCAGAATCTAAACGGTAAAGATCTAATAGTAGCGGAGATTCTAATTCTTCAAGGTTTAGCATGAACACGCTGCGTTGCATGTCAAAACCTTCGTAATGATCGTTAGCAAATGCGCTCATGCCATTGATTTTCTCGTCTTCTACTTTGAAGAAGTGCGGTAAGCCATGTACTGCATCTGCACGTTCAACGTCAAAGTTGTTCTGACATTTTTCATCAATCGTTACTGCGTTATGTGCAATTGTTTGACGAGCGTAAGATTTGTTTTCGTCTAGGTAGCGACCGCCGAATTTAGGCTCAACGTTCACCCAACGACAGAAGCCGTATTCACGCAGTACTTCTTGACCACGATTGAAGAAAGAAATACCCAGCGTATCAAAGTTGCCGTGACCCATACCGTGTTGGCCGTAGTTCATAACAAGTTGAGAAACGTCGCCTTTCTTATCCTGCATACGGATAAAGCCTTGCGCGCCGTTGTGACCTTGAGGTCCTTCGTTCAATTCAACACTTGGCCAGAAAGGCATACCGATTTCTTTCTCAGCAGAAGCTGCTTCGTAGGCTTTAGATAGCTCAAGACCACATGGATGCATCCATACTGCGTCTTGAATCTTCGCCATACCCAGAATATTTTGGTCTACGCCGTTTTCAGACGAGTAATGTTTGCTGTAAACGCTCACTGCAACCTGAACACCCATGTCTGTAATGCCCATTGTGCGAGATGCATCGTTCAGAGCTGGGAACTCACCGTTCGGGTAAGCCGTCGCAAGCATGGCTTGTACTGTGTTACCAATCACGCCGCCTTTGTAGTTGTAGATATCAACTTCAGGCATATGACGGTGGATCACTTCCGCGAATACACAAGTTGGGCGAATCGCGTAACGGTGGTAGTAAGGACCTTCCATGTAGTAGCCAGACGGTGCAAACAGCTGAGAAACTTGCGCTAGGAAACCGCCAGTATCATTACGATCAATGCCGTACACTGACATTTCAAGGTACTCACGCTTACCTAAAGCAAGACCACAAATACCGACAGCCGCTACTGCCCAAATACCGTGATTGTGAATTCGGTCGAAGTCGTGTGCGTATTTAACCGTGAACATTTCTAGCATTGGTTCAAAAATGCGAGACTCAATATTGTCGCGTTGTTCTTGTGTCAGAGTTGAAGCAACACAAGAGTAAGCTAAGCTTGAGAACATTAACCAGCAGTGTTCGTTCAGGATTTGGTGGAACAAACGACCTGTAGGGTTAGTGTTTTTCTGTACGTGGTAATCAAACGTTAGGTATTTGTCTGCGTACTCTTCTAGTAATTCTGTAACAAAGTCAGCGTACTTTTGCTCTTTAGTGATCAAGAACATGCGACCAGCTAGATTCATGTACGTGTAATTTTGCTTATGGCGGTTATGTTCGTAACCACCAGCCTCACCATGACCTGGGACATCAATAGGTAAACGCATGAATGCTTCTAGATCTTTCGCGTTCGCTGCAATGGTTTTGCCCATTAAGCTAGAACGGCCCACTTCAAGATGAAGCTGCTCGATTTCTGCTTCAGTCAACAATACTGGTTTAGTCGTCATATTCTTTGTCACCCTCAATAAAGAGTTTATCTGCTTAAACTTTGATTAAATTTTCAAACTTCATATAAAGTAATACAATATGAGCTTTAATTATACCTATTCGTCGCTAAATGATGAGTAGAGTCACACAATTAGCCATAAGTCATTGATGTAGCTGACTAATGGTAAATATTGGCCATTTATTAAGTTGTTGATTTATTTACGCTATATAAAGTATCGCTTGATCGATATCACACAAATTTAGATATATTGTATTACAATTGAACTCATTCCCTTATGATGGATGCAAGTTAAGTAACACTTAAAAGATTTAAACAGATTAGGAGATACACAATGAACTCTTTCTTTATCCTAGATGAAAACCCATGGGAAGAACTTGGTGGCGGCATTAAGCGTAAAATCGTTGCTTACACTGACGATCTAATGGCAGTACACCTATGTTTTGATAAGGGCGCGATTGGCCACCCTCATACTCACGAAATCCATGACCAAATCGGTTACGTAGTTCGTGGCAGCTTCGAAGCTGAGATTGAAGGCGAAAAGAAAGTCCTTAAAGAAGGCGATGCTTACTTCGCTCGTAAACACATGATGCACGGTGCAGTTGCACTAGAGCAAGACAGCATCCTTCTTGATATCTTCAACCCTGCGCGTGAAGATTTCCTAAAATAATAACTAGCGCAACCTCAGTTGCTAAGGTAAGCATATGAAATCATTAAACATCGCGGTCATTGGCGAGTGCATGGTTGAGCTACAAAAGAAACAAGACGGGCTTAAGCAAAGTTTCGGTGGCGATACACTAAATACTGCACTTTACTTGTCTCGCTTAACAAAAGAGCAAGATATCAACACGAGCTACGTAACAGCACTAGGCACTGACCCATTCAGTACCGACATGTTAGAAAAGTGGCAAGCGGAAGGTATCGACACTAGCTTAATTGCTCAGCTTGATCACAAACAACCAGGGCTTTACTACATCGAGACCGATGAAACTGGTGAACGCAGTTTCCACTACTGGCGTAATGATGCTGCAGCAAAATTCATGTTTGACCAGGAAGACACACCTGCTCTACTTGATAAGTTATTCTCTTTTGATGCGGTTTACCTAAGTGGTATTACGCTTGCTATCTTGACAGAGAATGGACGCACGCAGCTATTCAACTTCTTAGACAAATTTAAAGCTCAAGGCGGCCAAGTATTCTTCGATAATAACTTCCGTCCAAAACTTTGGGAAAGCCAACAAGAAGCGATTTCTTGGTACTTGAAGATGCTTAAGTACACAGACACGGCTCTACTGACGTTCGATGACGAGCAAGAGTTGTACGGCGACGAAAGCATTGAACAGTGTATTGCACGTACGTCTGAATCTGGTGTGAAAGAGATCATCATTAAACGTGGTGCTAAAGACTGCCTAGTAGTTGAGAGCCAAAGCGCACAGTACGTTGCTCCAAATCCAGTAGACAACATTGTTGATACAACAGCGGCTGGCGATTCGTTCAGCGCGGGCTTCCTAGCTAAGCGCTTAAGCGGTGGCAATGCACGTGATGCAGCGTTAGCAGGTCACATTGTGGCAGGGACTGTGATTCAGCATCCAGGTGCTATCATTCCTCTAGAAGCGACGCCTGATCTGTCTCTATAATTACGCACTTTAACTATTAATCAAGGGTTTGCTTAGTTGAAAGCAAGCCCACATTTAACGTGAGAAAGAATTCATGACGACATTAAATGAACAACTAGCAAACCTAAAAGTAATTCCTGTAATCGCTATCAACCGTGCTGAAGACGCTATCCCTCTAGGTAAAGCACTTGTTGAAAACGGCATGCCATGTGCAGAAATCACGCTACGTACAGAATGTGCAATCGAAGCGATTCGCATCATGCGTAAAGAATTCCCAGACATGTTAATTGGTTCAGGTACTGTACTGACTAACGAGCAAGTTGACGCATCTATCGAAGCTGGCGTTGATTTCATCGTAAGCCCAGGTTTCAACCCGCGCACTGTTCAATACTGTATCGATAAAGGCGTTGCAATCGTACCGGGTGTTAACAACCCAAGCCTAGTGGAACAAGCAATGGAAATGGGCCTTCGCACGTTGAAGTTCTTCCCTGCTGAGCCTTCTGGCGGTACTGGCATGCTTAAAGCACTAACAGCGGTTTACCCTGTTAAATTTATGCCTACTGGTGGTGTAAGCTTGAAGAATGTAGATGAATACCTATCGATCCCTTCTGTACTTGCGTGTGGCGGTACTTGGATGGTTCCAACTAACCTTATCGACAAAGGTAAGTGGGAAGAACTAGGCAAGCTTGTTCGTGACGCAGTTGATCACGTTAACGCTTAATCTGTTTTAGATTGAGTGATGAAGCCTCACCTCGGTGGGGCTTTTTGTTATCTGGCGTTTATTGCGCTGACTAACCGTAAACACGCTCAATCAACGTTCTGTTTCCCCTATACCCTATCGCCTTTCTCCCTATGGGCTCGTACAGCTCCACGACTAAGACGGGCAAGAACGAGTAATGTAAGGCTTTCAATCTACGTCAGTATGCATCTAACGAAGCGTTACTGGTGTCCCTACTGCCTATCTACCCCCCTTTTACCCAGCCCTTTATCCAGCAATGTTCCTTTTCGATACGTCGTCAAGCATCTCTCATGGCATGCACTGAAGACCACAATAGACAAAGTGAGCCGCAAAATGTGTCCCGTCGTCCAGTTTAACGCCCACTCAGTGACAAAAATTCCAAATACGCACCTCTATGATGAATAAATAGCATAGAAAGGCTTCATGGCCGCAGATAAACAGAAAATAGCGAAGTGAAAACAATGAGCTACACTTGAAATCTCAATACAAAAATTTTCAGTATAGGGTTCCAAATTAACGTGAATGTCGTCGCACAACACACCAATTTGTAGCACATTTGTTACGGTTATAATTAAAATCTTATAGATACGGCAAAGTAAGCGCTTTTGTTTATATTGTAATACATATAAACATTTAACCCTCAATTTATTTTAGATCTCAAACAAAATGCACTCACATTTAAATTCAATTAAAACAAATACTTATATAACCACGTGTTAGAGGCCGAAAAATCAATGCGACCTAGATCATACTAAAGACATATTGTAGTACAAATAAACCTTGGGACGCGTTAATCTAAGCCCAGTTAATTATGATATTTAAAAGGCTGAAAAGATGACTATTGATACTTTTGTTGTTCTCGCCTACTTCTTCTTTTTAATCGCGATTGGTTGGATGTTCCGTAAGTTCACCACCTCTACAAGTGATTACTTCAGAGGGGGCGGCAAAATGTTGTGGTGGATGGTTGGTGCAACTGCCTTCATGACACAATTTTCAGCATGGACGTTTACAGGTGCCGCAGGACGCGCATTCAATGACGGTTTCGTTATTGTAATCCTATTCTTAGCCAATGCTTTTGGCTACTTCATGAACTATATGTACTTCGCTCCAAAGTTCCGCCAACTTCGTGTGGTAACGGCGATCGAAGCTATTCGTCAGCGCTTTGGTAAAACGTCTGAACAGTTCTTCACATGGGCAGGTATGCCGGACAGCCTTATCTCTGCAGGTATCTGGCTAAACGGTCTAGCTATCTTTGTAGCAGCGGTATTCAACATCCCAATGGAAGCTACCATTGTGGTAACGGGTATGGTTCTAGTATTGATGGCAGTAACCGGCGGCTCTTGGGCGGTTGTCGCTTCTGACTTCATGCAAATGCTTGTAATCATGGCCGTGACAATCACTTGTGCGGTAGCAGCTTACTTCCACGGTGGCGGCTTAACTAACATTGTTGCTAACTTCGACGGCGACTTCATGTTAGGTAACAACCTAAACTACATGAGCATCTTCATCCTTTGGGTTGTATTCATCTTCGTGAAGCAGTTCGGTGTAATGAACAACAGCATCAACGCATACCGTTACCTATGTGCAAAAGACAGTGAAAACGCACGTAAAGCGGCAGGCCTAGCATGTATCCTTATGGTTGTTGGTCCACTAATTTGGTTCCTACCACCTTGGTACGTTAGTGCATTCATGCCTGAGTTCGCTGAGCAATACACATCAATGGGCGACAAAGCCGGTGATGCTGCTTACCTAGCATTCGTACAAAACGTAATGCCAGCAGGTATGGTTGGTCTTCTTATGTCAGCAATGTTCGCTGCAACGATGTCTTCTATGGATTCAGGTTTGAACCGTAACGCTGGTATCTTTGTAATGAACTTCTACAGCCCGATTCTTCGTAAAAATGCGACTCAGAAAGAGCTGGTTATTGTAAGTAAGATAACGACTATCATGATGGGTATTTTCATCATTGCGATTGGTCTATTCATTAACTCTCTGCGTCACTTAAGCTTGTTCGATATCGTAATGAACGTAGGTGCGTTGATTGGCTTCCCAATGCTTATCCCTGTCCTACTAGGTATGTGGATTCGTAAGACACCTGACTGGGCTGGTTGGTCTACTCTAGTGGTTGGTGGTTTCGTTTCTTACATCTTCGGTATCTCTCTGCAAGCAGAAGACATCGAGAACCTATTTGGTCTAGAAACAGCGCTTACAGGCCGTGAATGGAGCGACTTGAAAGTAGGTCTTAGCTTAGCTGCTCACGTAGTGTTCACAGGTGGTTACTTCATCATGACTTCTCGCTTCTACAAAGGCCTATCGCCAGAGCGTGAGAAAGAAGTTGACCAACTATTCACTAACTGGAACACGCCGCTTGTAGCGGAAGGCGAAGAGCAACAAAACCTAGATACTAAACAGCGTTCAATGCTTGGTAAGCTTATCAGCACAGCCGGTTTCGGTATCCTAGCAATGGCTCTGATTCCAAACGAACCAACAGGACGCTTATTGTTCCTACTATGTGGTTCGATGGTACTAACCGTTGGTATCCTACTGGTTAACGCATCTAAAGCTCCGGCTAAGATGAACAACGAGTCAGTTGCCAAATAGCTAAACAGCTAAACAGCTAAACAGCTAAACAGCTAAACAGCTAAATAAGCAGCTAACAAGTTAAACCAAAATGAAGCCCATGTTATTCGATAAGATGGGCTTTTTGTTTGTCTTCGGTTTATCAAAATAGAATATGAAACGCATCTCGATTAATGCGCATAAAGCGTAGAAATACCGATCTCCTGCCCTCGTTTTATCTTCTTTTCCAACCTTTCCAATGGTTTGATCTCTTTCTCTGATTGTTTCTGTTACTTTGAATGACAACACAAACACAACAGACAATTACAATGAAAAAAACATCACTATTACTTGCCTCCATTGCTCTGGCACTTTCTGGTGTCGCACAAGCTGACCAGCTAGAAGACATTCAAAAATCAGGCACTTTGCGTGTGGGCACTACTGGCGACTACAAGCCTTTCTCTTACTTCGATGGTAAAAGCTACTCTGGCTACGATATCGATGTTGCACAGCACATCGCGGAACAATTAGGCGTTGAATTGAAGATTGTTCGTACCACATGGAAAGATCTACTGACCGACCTAGACGACGATAAGTACGACATCGCGATGGGCGGCATTACGCGTAAAATGCAGCGTCAGTTAAACGCGGAACAAACTCAAGGCTACATGACCTTTGGTAAGTGTTTCTTGGTTGCGAAAGGCACCGCAGAACAGTACGACAGCATTGAGAAAGTGAACCACTCTTCTGTTCGTGTGGGCGTGAACATTGGCGGCACTAACGAGATCTTTGCCGACGCGAACTTGCAGAACGCAAGCTTCACACGCTACGAGAACAACCTCGACGTACCAAAAGCAGTAGCGGAAGGCAAAGTTGATGTGATGGTGACAGAAACCCCTGAAGGTCTGTTCTATCAGGTAACTGACGAACGTCTTGAAGCGGCCCGCTGCGAAACCCCGTTCACCAACAGTCAGTTCGGCTACCTGATTCCTAAAGGTGAACAACGTTTGTTGAACACGGTGAACTTCATTATGGATGAGATGAAATTGAAAGGTGTTGAAGAAGAGTTCCTGATCCACAACTCCCTTAAGTAACTCTTTTCAATTTATACCGTAACAAAAAAGAGGCCAGCAATGCTGGCCTCTTTCGTTATGGTTCAATGGTTCGCTTTAACCGTGAGTTATCACATTCTGCTGTACCAATGCATCCAGAATGTCCGAAGGCATGGTGCTACTTAAGGTTAGCTGTGGCGCAAGGTCTTCAACCACAATCACCTGTTCCGTAGTACCTAAGCCATCCGGGTTGATCGTAAGCTCAATATCATCCCCGTCCACTTTCGCGTCTATTTGTTGTAGCAACGCGGTCATGTCTGGAGATGTATTTTTAAGCTCCGGCAACACTTCTCTCAAGTCAATGCTGTCCCCTTCCGACAAATCAAAGTCGGTAATCGTATCTTCAACACCATCTTCGATGTTAAGCCATACGAACGAGTCCATACCATCACCACCAGTCAGAATGTCTGAGCCTCCGCCGCCAATCAGGGTGTCGTTACCGTCACCGCCAACAAGCGTATCGTCACCTGCGCCACCTTCAAGTCGATCATTCCCTGAACCACCCGTTAAGTCAGTCGCATTAGCACCAGCCAGTAACTGAACATCATCGGTTTCCGAAGCCAAGTTAATATCAACTGCGTTAGACACAATGTTCAAGTTAAGGTCAATCGATGCAGAGGTTGCTGTATCGTTGTTGTCAGTCTCTTCAGAAACCGCCTCGACTTTCAGTGTGTAGTTACCTGGAGTTTGAGAAAGCCCAACCGCTTGCAAGCTTTCAATTGCATCTGCCGTTGCTACCCAAACACCACCGCCAAGATCCGTCACAGAACCCGCAGCACTGGTGATTTGAGCGCCAGCAGGTACATCACTGATATGCAGCGTTAGCTCTTCTGTAATGTCCGTTAAGGCTGCGATAATCCCAACTAAAGGAATGCCACTCGCACTCACAGACTGACTCGCAGTAATGTTTCTCACGTAGTTAGTCGCACTATCGATAGACAGGGTTGGTGCATTCGCCACTGGCGTCACCGCGATGTTGTAAACCACAGGTGCTGTCTCTATCGCAATACCTGAAGGGTTGCCGCTGTCTTTAGCGATGACTTCTAATCCAATACTATTGGTTGGAGACAAGCTCGCATCAAGGAAAACACCATTTGGACTGATTGGCGTATCAATCAACGCATTCAGGTCACTCAATGTCCCCACTAAGATGACTGAACCCGTGTTGTTGCCGTTAACAACAACCGTCGTCACTGCTGGAAGTGATACATTCAATGTACCGTAATCCACCGTCAGCGTGACGGTCATCAGATCATCAGAAAATGTATCTACATAATCAGGGTCACTGACATTGATACCACTCAACAGTTGACCAGCATCCTCGTCAATAACCGTAGTGACACTGTCACCATTAACGACCGGTGTATCGTTCACTCCATCGACAATCGCGGTGATCTCCGCTGTATCCGTTAGGAAGTCATTAGCGCCGTTGGTTGTACCATCATCCTCTACGGTATAGGTAAACTTAACGTTGCCGTTGTATTCATCAGCTGCCGTAAATACCCAGTATGGGCCAGTGATCGAGTTGTCATCCGCACCACCGACATTTTCGAACTTCTGAAGCTGTCCCAGACCTTGGTCGATAACGACTCCAGTCACGGTAATAGCATCGCCCTCAGGATCGGTCGTCGCTGCAATCAGGTCTTCAGCTTTGATGATCAACTGACCTTCTTCTAGGATGGTGCCCAAGTCGATGTCCGTTGCCACTGGCTGATCATTCACTTCCGTTACCGCAACGCTTATTTCAGCGGTATCCGTTAAGAAATCATTTACGCCGTTAGTTGTACCATCGTCTTCTACGGTATAAGTGAACTTAACGTCTCCGTTATAGCCATCTGCAGCCGTAAATACCCAGTATGGGCCTGTAATCGCTGCGTTGTCAGCACCACCAGCGTTCTCAAAGCGCTGCAGTTGACCTTGGCCTTGAGTCAGGGTCACACCCATGACGGTGAGGTTGTGGTTTTCAAGATCAGAGCTTGCTGCAATTAAGTCACCTTCAACGATAACAAGCTGGCCTTCCTCGGCAATCGAACCTAAATCAACATCTGTCGCGACAGGCGCATCGTTCACTTCCGTCACCTTAATGGTGAACGTAGTTTGATTAGTTTGAGCCGTATTCGGATCACCCGCGTCAATCAAGCCGTTATTACCACCATCATCGAGCGTTGCATTGATCGTGACTAAACCACTCTGGTTGAGGTAATTCTGGTCTGGATCGGGTTTGAACGTCACTGCTCCATTGGTCAATGCGGTATTGATATCGGCTTCTTTACCGGTAATCACCAATGAGCCACCAGGTTGCAATACAAACGTCACGTCAGGTGAGCTCGTAAACTCAAACACACCTTGCGCTCCCGGAAGTGTTTGATCGACTTGCAACGTAAGAACATACGGAGCGTCTGGATTATCAAAGTTAGCATCAACGTCGTAGATACTAAAGTTGTCGATAGCAACACTAATGTCTTCCGATGTTTCAATATTCGTTACGTTCACAAAGATCGGTTGATCGTTAATAGGATCAATCACCAGATCAACATCGAAGCTGGTTGGCGTCCCCAAATATTCGGTGTTATCAGCGTCAGTATCCACAGAGCGAACGGTAATCTGCAGCGGGCCATTAATGCCTAATACATTACCCGTATCGCTATTGTGTTCACCTGAATTGAATACGATCTTATCGAGCGACTGTGCAGGAACATCAAGTGTCCAAAGCTGCGTAACTGGATCATAACTAGCCAAGGTTGTGCCGTCTGGATAATAGATAGAGGCATCTTGAGGAACGCCCGCAACTTCTACTCGAAGTGTCTCTGGTGCATTCTCGGTATAAGTGCCGTTGCCCGTTGCAGATAGCTCTTTATCCAAAATCGTCGCATTGATTTCGATATCAATGTTTTGACCTTCGTTACCTGTCACAGAATCTGTTGGATTAGTATCAACATCATCACCCACAGGTACCACATGCAGCTTAAAGCTTGGCAGATTTGATGCTGCAGTAGGCACACCCAACAAAGATTCTTGAGTAAATACGGCAACACCAAATTCAGCCGTACCACTGAAGTCCTTAGGCGGTAAAATCGAAATCTCACTCAAGTCGAACGATAACCCTGATGCTTGAGGTAGTTGAACACTCCACTCACCACCACCATTATTCTTCACCGTGTATGCCGAACCAGCGTCTGCACGCATCTGGAAGCCATCAGGTACATCTGTAAACTTAATCGACACAAACTGTTCTGAGCCATCAAGGTCAGTCAGTGCAATCGATACAGGCCCTGTGCCCGACAAAGAAATCAGCTGGTCCTCAGTACCCGTAATCTCGATAACATCAGGATCGCTACCCGGGCCAGTGACAGACACGTCATCCACCACAGGAACGACTTCAAAACTGACATTGGTAGAGAAAGTATCGGTATCAGTCGCGCTGCCAGTTGGCGAAGCTGCATCATTGTATGTAGCAGTATCGGTAATCGTCCCGCTGACATTCACTTGCACCTGATTTACGTCATTATCTGTTGGGTAATTTAACGCCGGTCGGAATAGTACATTATCCAACGCGCCTGCATTAATCTCAGCTTCATTAAAGGTCACCGATGTGCCAAGCGATACCCCTGCGCTGGTATAGAAAGCCCCAACACTCGTGTCATTTAACGTCAGTGTGATAGAGGTGAATTTTTCGTCACCACCTTCAACTCCGCTTACTTGGTCATCAATGGTCGAGCTGAAATCAAGTTGGATATAGGTATCTTCGTAGCCGACTGGATCTTGCCCTGCTTGACCGTCGGTATCGACAGGGTTAAACGAATCGTCAAGCGAACCAACGACAGTAACGTCAATATCTGGGTTACCTTCAACATCAGGAGCAACTTTAATGACTACTTCTGTCACTAGAGTTTTCTCATCCCCCGACAATACGTCTTTAGTTACTATCGTCAACGGCAACCTAAAGTCGCCGGAGTAGTCGGCTGGTAAGTTAAGCAGTAGTCCAGAGAGGTCGGTCGAGACCCCTTGATCGACGGTAGTCTGGAATACATATTTGCCATTAACAAAGTCTAGGTCGCTGCTTCCCGATAAACTAATTGGGAAGGTGACTTCGTTCACCGCTCCTGGATTAATGGTCACACTGTCATCAATAATGATGGTCACTTGATCAGTTGAGTCATCTTCGCCCGAGAAAGTAATTAAACCATTCAATGCCGTACCTAGATCTAACTGGGTGTCCTCAATCGCATCAACAACACTGTCTGGTGTTATATCAATATCGGCTGCAACCTTAGTACCCCCAGCCACCACTTGAGGGAATGACAGAGTGACTTCTCCGTCCCTACGAGCGGCCGTAGATGACTCAACCTCAGCACCATCACCTCGGTCTATTACCGTGCTAAAGATATCCATCTTGATGTCATTGAACCCTCCTGCCCCGCTGTTTCCTGAAGGAAGAACAAGGCCGTTCGATGCACTGATGCTAAATATGTCTTCATTCGTTACAACCCAGCGCCCATTGCCTTCATAAGCAGCGCCAATAACGAGCAGTTGATTGAGTACAGCATCTGATAGCTCCGAACCGTCCACGTTTGTTAATTCAATAACTAACTGGTCAACTTCTTCGATAGCGGACGAAGCATCTGTTTCTTGATATCGAATGACGAACTCATCCGTAACCGATGTATTATCGCTGTTGGTTGTGAACTTAAGCACGCCAGTGTTTGCATCAGCAACTACGGTTGCTAGTGCTCCAGTACCCAGCACATCATCGACGATAAGCTTGTTGCTAGCGTCTTTCGGCTCAACGACTGGACGTACGATAACATCAATCGAGCCCGTGATTGTCGCGGTAGCGATGCCCTGACCAGGATCAGTCGCATCAACATACTCATGATCTCGCTCTTCGATCATGACAACCGTATTAAGCGTAAAGTCGGTGCTCGAGTCTTGTTCAGGTGTGATCTGAATAAAATTATTGTTCAGTGCAATTTGAGTAAACTCTTCTGCCGTCTGTCCACTCTTCGGCGTAATGGTTAAAGTGCCTGCTGAAGCATCGTAAACCCAAGTTACATCGCCATTAACCACAACACTTTCAACATCTGTCGGAATGGCACTGATCACAATAGAAGTGAAATGCTCATCATCATCAATATAATCAGTACCCTCTGGGTGCCAATCAATACTGATCGCCGTATCTTCATCGCCATTAGTGACTGTGCTGTACGTCGCTGAGGTATCGATTCTAGGTTCGACTAACACTCGCACTTCTTGGTCAAACGTAAGCGTATGACCGTCATTCTCAGTCACGATCACTTTACCCTGAATGTGAATGTTCTCTGTTGAAGAATCGACAGGTCTGATGCGAATTCCTGAGGTTTTACCTGCGTCAGTGATGTTCGCTTCGTAGATAGGTTTAGAAAGATCGGGGCTACCACCCGGACCGGTTTCGTAACCGACAAAGTTAAGGTCAATAATGGTACCGTCACCGTCTTCCAGAATAACGCCATCAGGAATACCCGAGAGGATAACGGTTATGGATTCTGAACCATCGTCAGGTAATGGGGTTTGATCTACTGCTGCAGGATCAGGTCTTCTCTCTCCCGACAACATGGTGAAATCAAGCTCGGCGTAGCTGTCTCCATTCTGGCTCTCTTGGATCGTGGTTTGAACACCAGGTGTTGTGCCATCGGTGATTGCTGTCCAAGCCGTACCGTTTGTACCGCCATAAGGAATATCTGCAACCCCTTTAACCTCAACGTTAACCGTTTTAGTTCCTAGGATTTCTTCATCAACTTGTGCACCAGTAGAGAGGTTCGCAGTGTCTTTAACCACACCGGTTACATCAAAAGTAAAATCGACATTGCTGTGTTTAGTCGGAACAATCTCTACGTTGGCGAGATCGGAATACGCCACTTCCTGATAATCAATACCGTTAATAGTGATTGTAGGAACTGGGGTCGTAGTTCCAAGGAAATAAAGCACCGCCCCTTCGGTAATATTACTGATACGAACAAATAGCTCTTCTGAACCATCAGTGTCCACTGAACCGTTCATTGTGATGACTTCGTCTAGCGTGAAGGCATCTTTGTTGTCCAGAGGACCTAGGTAGTCTGGGTCATCAATATTGTCTTCGTTAATACGAATCCGGTTAACACTGAACGACCCAGGGTCCGCATCGGCAGTCACATCAATGATAATGTTTTGCTCAACAGAGCGAGCGGTCGTTTTGTCTAACCCGCCGTTCGCTGAATCATCGTATGGGTTAAGCGTCTCTTCCGTAATTGCCGTCGCTTTGAACTCAATTTGTCCAGAGAAGTTGTCGATTGGGTTAACGACTGTGCTATTAATATCAGCAGATGCGATGATATAAACACCATTAACAGGCGTTAACACATTGCCATTTTGATCAAGTAACTCAAACTTCCCATCACCCTGAATCGCTTCAAGTTCATAGGTAATCGTCTCAGTATTGCTGTTATCTTGCGATTCAGCATTCAGCTGCAACGTAACATTGTCTTCATCTTCATTCACTTGATACTGATAAGTACTGTTGGCGTCATCCCACGTTGCAATATCCGCTACCGCTTCAATCTCGATTCTGAAGTTTGAGTTAACGGTGTGATCCGTATTGCCATTTTTCTCAATTTCTAGCTCATAACGAACGCGCCCACCAGTTTCATCCGAACTAGCGTGTTGGTCCGGAACAAAGAACAAGTTGTCTATCGTCGCAATAGTTTGTCTTGGCTCATTCGGATTTGGAGCAAAGCTTTGTTCGAGTTGAGGAGGACCAAATATAATGCTCCCATTTGACTCAGGCACTAATTCAATGTAGTCAGCACCATCAAAGTAATAAAAAGTACCTTGATGACTATCACCTCCGTTCGGGCTTTTAATCGTCAACTGGCCAATAGATTCAGCGTTATCTTGGTCATACAGACTAACTTGCAGCGCAACTTGAGCTGGCGCATTAGGCAAACCATTTTGGTTATCTTGAATATTCTCAAGAGCCGGCTCATCGCCTGTTGCATAAGGTATGGTTGAGTCTCTACCCGCATCCTCGAAGGTCGTCACTTTCAGAGCGATTCTTGTAGAGTCCCTATCAGTAATCGTTATATCTAACGGTGTTTCAGAGGTATCTAAATCGCCATCCGTCGCAATCACATTAATCGAAAAATCGATGGTGTCTAGGCCGTCATGATCGAGATAGCCGTTAGCTCTAAATTCAACCTCGCCATTTGAGTTGATACGCAAACGCCCTAGCTCACGGGTGTCCACGCCACCACTACCATCGTCGGTTTGTTCGTACACTCGTACTTGTTGACTACCGCTATTTAAATCGAAACTGCTGCTGTACGGCCCGCTGTTTCCTGTACGGAAAACAATATCTGCACCATTACTGGTAATGCCCTCAATTCGACTCAGTACCGCGCCATCCGCGCCGACATCCGTCGCATTAGCAAACATGTCAACTTTGGAATTACCATAGCCCTGGCCTTCAATTCGTGTGATCGATTGAGTTGTCACCAATGGAACATCATCAGTCACCGTGATTTTCAAATCGATCGCGTTTGATTGGTCTTGATCAAAATCTTCTGCAACAACAGAAAAGTTAAGGTCAATTGCGTTTTCATTCGCGCCATCAGGGTGCTTAAGTGGTTTAAACAATTCAAACTGATAGCTGTTATCCGAGGTATCGAAAATAATCTCAAACACAGCTTCATTACTCGTTGCAGTTTGAGCAACGTAAGTAAATGTTGTGCCGCTTTGTGAAACAGCAAGCCACTCTAAACTTTCTCCGTTGGAGGTTAAGCCAGTCAGAACCAAATCTTCATCAACCAGTTCATACTTCACAACACCATCCGCGCCTTCATCGACAGTGAACAGGCCATTAATAATGGTGTCTTCAGATTGATCGGAACCAATACCAGTAAGATCGTCTTCATCGACAACCGTTTCACCCGTCGGCGCACTCATTACTGGCGCATCGTCTAGCACCTCGATTGGCAATACATATTGGTTAGAATCATCGCCGTCACCATCAACCGCAACGACATCAAATGGAATCGTTAAGGTATTGGAATTCGGGCTTGTTGGATGGTTTAGAGGACCTAGCAACGTAAACGTATAAGAGCCGTCATTCGCTAGCGCGAGCGTGAAGATAGGAGTTCCACTTGTCGTCGTACCTTGATAGGTCGTTGTGTTGGCGGCACCTGTGACTTCTGTAATAGAAATCGCTTCAGTTCCAGAGGTCAATGTCGCTTCAAGCGCAGAGATATTACGCAGTTCGTAAACCTCTACTTGGTCTGCACCTTCTGTGGTAACAAATGCACCTGTTGCTTGAGAAATCGCAGAGCCGAGATCATCTTCATCAACCACAAATGTGCTGGTCGCTGTCGTATCGGTAATGACAGGCACATCATCGGTGATAGTAACGGTCAAAGGTTTCATCACAGAGTCGGTATTGTCTTGGTCGACCGCGATCACTGGCAGAGTGAATACTTGATCGTTGTTGCCTTGCACAGGCAGATGATCGAGCTCTTCCAACAAAGTGAAGGTGTATTCGCCTAGCACTACACTATTAAAAGTGATGGTAAAGATATCCGTTTGAACACCCCCACTCTCAACGAAACCAATATAGGTTCCGCTGTTGGCTGGATCTTCTTTAAGCTGAACCACTAGGCCATCCGATTTCAAATCACCAGACGTGTTGAACTGAGTGGTATCAATACGGAAATAGCTCACATCATCACTTCCCGCTGTGAAAGCAATGGTTTCAGTTTGGCTCACAGGTAAGCTCGGAGATGAACCATCCACGAGATTCGCTTCTTCCAATGCAACCGTTGGTACAGTATCAATTACCGGTGGAGCACCATCTGAAATCGTCAATGTCACGGTCGAAGTAACAATATCACCGTCTTTATCTTCTGATGTCACGGTAATCGTCTTAACGATATCACCACCAGAATGATTCAGGTTTCGATTAGGCTCAAAGCGCACATCACCTTCAAGCGTGATAAACAACGAACCTTCCGTAAATACAAACTCTTGCTCACCAGTGTTGGTTTGCACCAGAGACTCTTCAGGCTGACTACCATAAGTAAATTTGGTTATGGTGGCGCCATCAGCACTTTGCGCAGGCATCACATCAAATGTCGTTGTGGTAGGTGTGCCCGTGCTTGGTTCAGTGATGCTAAGCGCACCAGACTTCATTAACTGGACATCATCGGTGATGGTTACTGAAAGCGGTTTAGACGCTGAAATATCGCCATCGGTGTCTTGCGCGTAAACAGAAAGATCAAAACTCAGATCGTTGCTTCCTAAGCCATCAACGTGATCCAAACGCTCAAGCAGCGTAAAGGTATACTGGCTAGGATTAGTATCATCAAAATCTAGGGTGAATATGATTTTCTCACCACCCGAACCATCCGTCGTAAACGCAATGTAGTCGCCAGAACCCGCAGGCTCCTCACGTAAACTCAATTCAAGGCCATCAGACTTCAACACGCCGTTGGTATTGAACAGCCCAGCTTCAACGACTATTTTTCCAATGTCATCACTGCTCGCTAGCGAGGTGATAGTCTGAGTCACACTGACAGGCGTTCCGCTAGGTGTCGAACCATCCGCAAGTAAGCTTTCCGACAAGCTGACACTTGGCACAACGTTGATTGTTGGTCCATCGCCATCAACAATCGTAAGCGTGACTGTTGATGAAAAGGTATCTTTATCAAAGTCAGAAGACGTAAACACAATCGACTTAACAATGTCGCCCGCAGAATGATCTAGATTTCGGTTTGGTTCGAACCTTACATCACCGCTTAGCGTGACAAACAGTGAGCCTTCAGTGAAGGTAAACTCTTGCTCGCCATTGTTAGTTTGATCCAAGGTGATCGCTGAACCGCCACCAAAAGTAAACTGAGTAATGGTCGCCCCATCAGCACTTGGTGTAGGCATTACATCAACAGTAGCAGTGGTTGGTGTGCCAGTATTTGGCTCTGTGATGCTTAACGTACCATCTTGCATCTGTTGAATGTCATCTTGTATCGTTACCATGACATCGCGTTTAACCGAATCATCACCATCGGTATCAACGGCGTAAACAGGCAGGTTGAAGTTGAGGCTGTTATTAAGATCACCATCAAGGTGATCTAACGCCTCAATCAAAGTGAAGGTGAATTGCCCTTTATTAACGCTATCAAAATCAATGGTGAATACATTAGTTACGTTACCGGCCCCGTCATCAGTAAACCCGATGAAGTCGCCAGGTGAAGCAGGATCTTCTTTTAACTGAACAACAAGACCATTTGATTTGAGTAGGTCGCCAGGATTGAACTCGTTGGTTGCAATTCTAAAGTGGCTTAAATCATCACTACCCACGGTATAAGTGATCGTTTGTGTCGAGCTAACCGCTGAACCACTCGGCATAGAGCCATCAGCAAGACCAACTTCCGATAGGTTAATATCTGGCACTACATCAATAACCGGATCAATTCCGTCTTTGATCGTCAACGTGACATCCGCGGTATCGGTATCGTTATCAAAATCACTGGTCGTCACGACTATCGTTCTCACGATATCGCCAGATGAATGGTCTAGATTTCTACTTGGTTCAAAGCGCACCTCACCTTCAATCGTGATGTACAGTAAGCCATCGGTTACGGTAAAAACTTGTTCTGTAGGCACAGTTGGGTCTAACGTAACAGCCGTGCCACCATCGTAGATAAACTGAGTCACTTTCGCGCCATCAGCACTCTGTGTCGGCATAACGTCGATTGTTGGCGTGGTTGGCGTACCTGCTGATATATCAGCAAGTGAAGGCTCAGTGATACTTAACGCCCCATCTTGAACGCCTTGTACATCATCGGTGATCACCACGGTCATTGGCGACATTGCAGAACCATCACCATCGGTATCAACCGCTAAAACAGGGACATCGAAACTTAGAGTATTGTTTTGTAATCCATCTGTATGGTCTAACGCTTCAAGCAGTGTGAACGTATATTGCCCTAGATTGGTTGTCGAGAAACTGATCGTGAAGACGTTGGTTTCGACGTTAGAACCGTCCTTGACGAAGCCAATGTAATTACCAGAATTCGCTGGCTGCTCTTTAATCTCAACCTCTAATCCATTCGACTTCAAAGCCCCCGATGTATTGAACTGAGCAGGGTCAATTCTGAAATAACTAACATCGTCACTACCCTCTGAGTAGGTAATAACTTGAGTCATCGCCACTGGATTGCCGGTTGGCGAAGAACCATCAGCGAGATCCACTTCTGAGAGCGTAATTCCAGGGACCAAATCGATCGTTGGAAGATCACCATCGGTAATCTTCAATGTCACGGTAGATGAGACGATATCACCATCAAGGTCAGTAGATGTAACAACAATCGTCTTAGTAATATCACCACTCGTGTGATCTTGATTTCGCACAGGCTCGAATCGTATCTCACCTTCTGTGGTAATAAATACAGAACCTTCAGTGAACACAAACTCTTGCTCGCCATTCACATTGAGATCAAGGCTTTCTGCACTGTTTCCATCAAACACAAATGAAGTGATTTTTGCTCCATCTGCGCTCTGATTTGGCATCACGTCCAGAGTATTCGATGTTTCGACGACTCCAGCAGGCTCACGACTGGTTATTGTGCCGCCTTGCATCAACTGCACATCATCACCAATAGTCACACCAAGCTGAGAGACTAACGAATCGTCGCCGTCACTATCCACCGCATACACAGGCAGATCAAAACTCAGGTCGTTGTTGCCACGTGCATCTTGATGATCCAAGGCTTCGATTAAGGTAAAGGTGTATTCACCTAAGGTTGTCCCAGAAAAACTCAACGTAAATACTGTGGTTACCGCATTCGACGAGCTGGTTGTAAATCCGATGTAGTTGTCCGACCCTTGCGGATCTTCACGTAATTCAACAGCTAAACCATTCGATGTGAGTGCATCATTGGTATTGAATTCTGCTGGTTCAAGGCGGAAACGAACCACATCATCACTTTGATTGGTGAAGGTGATGGTTTCGGTTTGACTTACCGCACTGCCACTTGGGGCTGAACCATCCGTCAGGTTCGTTTCAGATAAGCTAACCGTTGGAATAACATCAATGGTTGGAATATCACCATCGGTGATCGTTAACGTAACGGTTGACGTGACTGAGTCTTTGTCGAAATCGCTTGAGGTCACCACTATCGACTTAACAATATCGCCGGCCGTATGGTCAAGATCTCGATTAGGCTCAAAGCGAACTTCACCTTCGAGGGTAATGTACAGTTTGCCTTCTGCGAAGATAAACTGCTGTTCGCCTGCAATATTTTGATCGAGGGTGTTTACGACGCCATCATAAGTGAACTGAGTGATGGTCGCGCCGTCAGCACTTTGGTTTGGCATGACATCAAAAGTAGCCGTGGTCGGTGTACCAGCCGCTAAATCAGCGACGGTCGGCTCGGTAATATTGAGCGCACCACCTTGCATGATTTGAACATCATCATCAATCGTTACATTAAGCTGCGATACCAGTGAATCATCACCATCACTGTCTACCGCATAAACAGGCAGATCAAAGCTCAGATCATTGTTCGCTAGGCCAGCAACATGGTCTAGCGCTTCAAGTAGAGTGAAAGTGTATTCACCTAACGTGGCTGAAGAGAAGCTAATGGTAAACACGGGGACTTCAGCGCTCGAACCGTTGGTAATAAAGCCTATGTAAGTGCCCGGATTAGCAGAATCTTCTTTTATCTCGACCGCAAACCCATTCGATTTCAGTACACCACCGACATTAAACTCAGTTGGTTCAATGCGGAAACTCGTCACATCATCACTTTGGTTAGTGAAAGTAATCGTCTCGGTTTGACTTACTGCGCTACCGCTCGGGCTAGAGCCATCGCTAAGGTTAGTTTCAGATAGAGTAACGCTTGGCACGGCATCGATGGTTGGGATATCACCATCGGTAATCGTCAGCGTAACCGTTGCTGTCACGGGATCGTTATCGAAGTCACTTGAAGTCACCACAATCGACTTCACGATGTCTTCGCTCGTTGTGTGGTCTAAATTACGATTTGGCTCAAAACGCACTTCACCTTGAAGAGTAATGAATAACTCTCCTTCCGTGAAGCTGAACTTTTGCTCGCCATTGTCAGTTTGATCAAGTGTTCGAAGTTGACCATCGTAGGTGAACTGAATGATTGTCGCGCCGTCAGCACTTTGCGTTGGCATCACATCGATGGTATTGGTCGTTACAGTACCACCAGCCAAATCAGCAACATTCGGTTCAACGATATCTAATGTGCCGTTTTGCATGATTTGGACATCATCACCGAGAGTCACATTGAGTTGAGACACCAGTGAATCATCACCATCTTTATCAACAGCGTAAACCGGCAGGTCAAAGCTTAGGTTGTTATTTCCTAGCCCATCAACGTGATCTAACGCTTCCAACAGTGTGAAGGTGTATTGACCGATATTGGTATCCGAAAAACTAATCGTGAACACGTTCGTTTCAACATTAGGCGCCGTCGTCACAAAGCCGATGTAGCCACCCGGCGTACTTGGGTCGACTTTCAACTCAACCGTCAGTCCATTCGATTTTAGAAGGCCGCCAATATTGAACTCAGTAGGTTCAATACGGAAACTCGTCACATCATCACTTTGGTTGGTGAAGGTAATCGTCTCAGTTTGACTGACCGCACTGCCGCTTGGAGTAGAGCCATCACTCAGGTTGGATTCAGATAGCGTAACACTTGGTACATTATCAATCGTTGGAATATCGCCATCGGTAATGGTCAGCGTAACCGTTGAGGAAACAAGATCGTTATCAGAATCACTTGAGGTCACCACTATCGATTTAACAATGTCTCCACCTGTGTGGTCGAGATTGCGATTAGGCTCGAAACGCACGTCGCCCTGTAGGGTGATATACAGCGAACCCTCAGGAACATCAAATTTCTGTTCACCCGTATCGCTTTGGTCAAGTGTTAGTACCGCTCCACCATCGTAGGTCAACTGAGTAATGGTCGTTCCATCAGCGCCTTCTTCATCAAGAACATTAACCGTTGTCGTGGTCGGCGTACCTGCCGCTAAATCCGAGACCGTTGGCTCTTCAATATCGAGTGAGCTATTGACCATCACTTGAACGTCATCGGTGATCGTCACCGCCAACGGAGACATCAGAGAGTCGTCACCGTCGCTATCGACGGCGTAAACAGGCAAGTTGAATGTGAGGTCGTTATTGCCTTGAATCGGCGTGTGGTCAATCGCTTCGATAAGCGTAAAGGTGTATTCACCCAAATTAGTACTGCTGAAATCAAGAGTGAAAACGGTAGTTTCAGTATTCGAAATATCAGTCGTGAAACCGATATAATTACCCGAACCTGCAGGTTCTTCTCTAATCTCGATCACCAGACCATCGGACGTGAGAGAATCGCCAACGTTAAATTCACTAGGCTCTAAACGGAATTTCTCAACATCGTCACTTTGGTTGGTGAAAGTGATGGTTTCTGTTTGGCTAACCGCACTGCCGCTTGGTGATGAGCCATCAGCGAGATCCGATTCTTCAAGAGCAACACTCGGAACAGCATCGATAGTAGGGTTATCACCATCAGTAATGGTCAAAGTAACGGTTGATGTCACCGGGTCGTTATCAAAGTCATTCGACGTCACGACTATCGACTTAACAATGTCTTCACTCGCAGAGTGGTCTAGGTTACGGTTTGGCTCGAAACGCATTTCACCTTCAAGGGTGATGAACAAGCGACCTTCTGCGAAGTTAAACTGCTGCTCGCCTGAAATACTTTGATCCAGTGTATTTACGACACCGTCATAATTGAACTGAGTGATGGTCGCGCCATCTGCACTTTGATCGGGCATCACGTCAATGGTGTTGGTTGTTACAGTGCCGTCAGCAAGATTTGGCTCGATGATATCTAACGTACCGTCTTGCATGATTTGAACGTCATCACCAATAGTCACATTAAGCTGAGACACCAATGAGTCATCGCCATCGCTGTCTACCGCATAAACAGGAAGCTCAAAGCTCAGATCGTTCTTATCTAAACCATCTACATGGTCTAACGCTTCAAGCAGAGTAAAGGTGTATTCACCCAATGTGCTCGTAGAGAAGGCAATCGTGAACACTGAGATTTCAGCACCCGAACCATTGGTAATAAAGCCAATGTAAGTACCTGGATTAGCAGAGTCTTCTTTTATCTCGACCGCAAATCCATTCGATTTCAGTGCACCGCCCACATTGAACTCTGTTGGCTCAATACGGAAACTCGCTACATCGTCGCTGCCTGCGGTAAAGGCAATCGTCTCGGTTGCGCTAACTGTACTTCCGCTGGGCGCAGAGCCGTCATTAAGGTTGGTTTCAGAGAGAGTCACTGGTGGGATCAAATCAATGATCGGATCTTGGCCATCGGTAATACTTAACTTAAGCGTCGAAGTATCAGTATCGCCATCACCATCTTCGGCTAAAAATGAAAACTGTTTGACGATAGTTTCACTGCTTGTATGGTCAATATCACGAGCCACTTCAAAGCTAAAATCACCGTTCAGCGAAATGGTTACAACACCCTCAGTAAAACTGAAGGTTTGGTTCGCATCAGGGAGAAAATTTTGATCTAATGGATAATCAACACCGTCATAATTAAATGACTGAATGGCTGAGCCATCAGCGCCTTCAAAATTAAATAGGTTGTACGAAACAACCGTATCACCAGCCAAATTCGGTTCATCGACAGAAACAACATTATCAACTAACTCAACGACATCGTCTTTAACATTAACGAGGATCTCAGCAGCTTCTGGTGTGTTCGAACCTCCAGACAGTGCAGAACGGTCGCCATCTGCATCAACAGCATAAATTGGCAATGCAAAAGTTAACAGCGCATCTTCAGCGCCTTGATGAGAAAGTTCTTCATAAAGATTAAACTCATAGTTGCCCAATGAAGGGCTATCAATTTTAACATCAAAGACCGTAATTCTCGTTCCATTGACCTCAACGTAACCTTCATAAGTTCTTACACCGTTGGTTTCATCAATCAACTCAAGTAGCACAGCCTCGCCATTTGAAACCAAGGTGCCATTAGTATTAAATTCAGTGGGTTCTAGCTCATAATGGTCAATGATGTCACTTTCAAAAATGTCCGCGGTGATACTGCCAGTGCCAGACACTGGCGCCGTGCCCTCTTGTGAGCCGCCAACAATGCCCGCTTCATCAACATCAATACTGTCAACATTAGTAATAACAGGGCTATCGCCATCAGTGATAACAATGTTGATGTTATTGGTTACAACATCTTGGTCGAAATCGGTAATCGTGATCGGTAAATCGAACGTCAGTGAATCGGTGCCCACTTGTTCTATTGGATTAAACTGCTCGAATTTATAAGTACCATCGGTATCTAGTGAGATAGTGAGAACAACCTCACCTCGACCTTGGATGGACAGAGTAATCGTTGTTCCATCATCAGAAAGTCTGGCAAGCGTATTTTGATTATCACTGAGCAACCCATCAAACTGGTCCAGTGCACCAGCATCAAATACAGCTGATTGAAGATTATCACTACCAATATTGGAGAACGTTCCTTCAATTGCTGCACTGCTAGTTTCTACGTTACTGATATTGACACTTTCAGCAGACGGATCGCCCCCATCAACCACGGCAACTTGCGCATTAATTGGTGTTGCTAATGGGTTTCCGGCGGTGTCTTCACCTTGAATATCAAAAGTGATGTTAATTTGATCGCCTGTATAGGAAACCTGACCGCCACCAACAGACGTTACGTGATCAATTGGTTGAGAAATCGTTGTGGTCAATGAAAGCTCAGCGTTATTTCCAACACTAACAGCATCAATGTCGATACGTAATACTTCGTCGGTACCTTGAACACCAACGATAGAATTGGTCGTCGCGTCATACGTGAAGATAACGGACTGACCACTTGAAGTAATGTCGCTATTTAATTCACTAAGTAGTGAAGCGAGGGATAAAGTTTCTGGAATGAAAGAGTCAGGGGCGAGAGATAAACTACCAGCAATAATCGTTTCTGTCGTTGTTATAGATTGGGGATAGGTATTGCCAGATATGGAGCCTTCAGTCAGTGTTTCACTGATTGATTGACCACCGAGTGAGCGCGTTAGAGAGTTGGGGGTTTCTCTCTCTTCTACCCTAAAGTCCTTTTCAAGACCAAACGTCTCAAAAACTGTTTCAGGCCGAGTCTCCGTTCGCAATGCCACTATCTTTACGAAACCCCAATTAACCGAACCACCAGCGCTACCAGAGCCAGGAGCCTCAAGTATTTGAGTTGGATCGCCCCCCCCTAAAATGGCCTCTTGAATCGCCGCAAAATCGTCTTCAGTAAATGAATCATCAGCAGCTTGCGCCAAATCGATATTCACCTCTCCGGCGACCGGCACATCTGCCCAAGCCAAATCTTGATCGACACAGCCAACACAATTGCCTTCAATCTCAACAACTCCGCTAGGTACACCTACTAATAGTTCAGCATCATGCGCGGTAATAACAATCTCATTTTTACGGATGATATCACCAACCGAAACTTTTCTGGCACTGCCGTCAGGCTTCACTACAACCACATCTCCACTAGCGGCTTCAACCATAGCAGACTGACGCGAAGATTTGTTATCCATACATCCTCCGATGTCACAAATCACTTCTTAAGAGCGGTGAACATAGTTTGTAATAGCGATCGCAGGCTTTTATTAACTTACATCTCGTTCTTCGGAATATATTCAAACGGTTCATCACAGAGATACAAAAAGAGAATAAATTTCGCCTGTTTTTTATATTTTACTTACCTTTAAGTCTAGTCTTCCCCATAAAAAATGCCATATCTGCATGAGTAGACCTCTCTTACAAATTTGTCTATTTTCCAAGGGTTTCCAGAACACTAGTTAAAAGTGAGTAGGGTACTGATTTATATGCAAATAAACTCACATATATATACACCTCTCAATTTAATAAATTTATACCGCAATAAAGTTAACAAATCATTAGCGAAAATAAGGCATTAATTGAAGTGAGCTATGTATCAACAACTAAACAACAGCTATTCCCACCTTTGAGACAACACGCAGGTTATCGCCCCAAGTAGACCGCCAAAATACAATAAAATAAGTTGCATAATGGATATTTGGCACAAGATTAGCCAACCTCTACCGAAAAGCTTGTCACCTTTGCGATAGCTCCGTCAGTCATGCCGCAGGGAAAACAAAAAAGCCCACCAAGTAAAACCTAGTGGGCTTTAAATCAGATAGCAACGCTACGCTTATAACAACGACATTTTATGATTTAGCTAGGCGGTTCGCCGTCCAAACGTAAAGTAGCTCGAGAGCAATCGTCGCACCAGCCAATGCTGTAATCTCGCTTTGGTCATACGCTGGAGAAACTTCTACAACGTCCATACCAACCATGTTGATGCCCTGCAAACCACGGATAATTTTCAGAACTTTATCTGAATTCAAACCGCCGCATACCGGAGTACCTGTACCCGGAGCAAAAGCAGGATCCAGACAATCGATATCAAACGTTAAGTACACAGGCCTATTACCAACAATACCTTTCACTTGAGCAATGATCTCGTCCACGCTCATGTCGTTCGCTTGCATCGCATTAATGACATTGAAGCCGTGACCTTCCTGTTTATACTCAGTGCGAATTCCAATTTGCACTGAATGTTCAGGCGAAATTAAACCTTCATTTGGCGCATGGTAGAACATAGTACCGTGATCGTAACGACTACCCTGACTGTAAGTGTCAGTGTGCGCGTCGAAGTGAATCAGAGCCATTTCACCGTACTTCTTGCCATATGCTCTTAACAAAGGCAGTGTAATGAAGTGATCGCCACCTAAACCTAACAGAGTTTTACCACTGTTTAGAATCGCATCAGCAGCTGCTTCTAAACGTTGAGTTAGGTCTTCTGCATCACCGCAATCAAACACAAGGTCGCCAGCATCAATGACCGAGGTGTGTTCAAATACATTGAAGTCCCAAGGGAATTTTTTACCTTCCCACGCTAAGTTAACTGACGCACGACGAATCGCATCAGGTCCCATACGTGCACCCGGACGACCCGACGTCGCCATATCTAACGGCGCGCCCAAAACAACCACGTCAGCGTCGTTATCGATTGGGTTCTGCACCAATGGACGACGCATAAACGTCATCGCATTGGAGTACAACGAGTAATCTGGTTTCGTAAATAGATCGTTCATTAAAAATCCTCAAGATAGGTGTAACCCATCAAGCCTTGCTCTAACTCTTCAAGTACGCTTTGCTGCTCTTGCGCTGGTACTTTCGCCGTTACCAATTCTTTGTAGTTCTGACGAATTAGGTCCATATCGATATGAACATAACGCATCATGTCTTCAACCGTGTCGCCTTCGTTGATGTAGTCAATGTTCGCTTCTCCGCTCTCATCAACGTTCACCACCACACTGTGCGTATCACCAAATAGGTTATGCATATCACCCAAGATCTCTTGGTATGCGCCTACTAAGAAGAAGCCCATCAGGTAAGGTTCGTCTGGATTCCATGCTGGAACTGGCAACGTTGTTTCAATGCCCTGGCCGTCAACATACTGATCGATCGTACCGTCAGAATCACATGTGATATCCAGTACTACCGCGCGTCGCTCGTCCGCATTGTCCAAACCACTTAGAGGCAATACAGGGAACACCTGATCGATACCCCAAGCATCTGGCAACGATTGGAACAAAGAGAAGTTCACGAAAAACTTATCAGCCAAACGCTCACTCAACTCATCCAAGATTGGACGGTGGTAGCGGTTCTTAGTACTCATACGAGAGCTAAGTTCATAGTTAATACGCAAAGACATCTGTTCTGCCCAAGCACGGTGCTGAAGGTTCAGCATGCCTGTCGCAAATTGGTTGTGTGCTTCTGCGATATCACTTTGCGTGTCGTTGTAGATCTCAATCAGCGCGCGGTCATCATTACCTGCATCTAACTCCAAGAAGTTCTTCCACATGTTGTTTAGCAACAGTGGTGCGTCTGCTTCTGGCGCAGCCATATCTTCCGGTGAGTAGCTTTCAGTACCAATCACGTTGGTGATCAACACAGCATGGTGCGCAGTCAGTGAGCGACCAGACTCCGAAATAATCACAGGTTGTGGCTGATTGTAGAGTTTACAAATATCCCCTACTGTCATCACGATGTTACGAGCGTACTCAAGCAAGCCGTAATTCATTGAGTTTGAAGATTGGCTACGCGTGCCGTCGTAATCGACTGCCAAGCCACCACCAACATCTAAGAACTTCAGTTGAGCGCCAATATCACGCAGTTCACAGTAGAAACGAGCCGCTTCACTCACGCCATTTCGCACGTCACGAATGTTTGCCATTTGTGAACCTAGGTGGAAGTGCACGAGTTCAAGTACATCCAGCTGGTCTTCGGCTTTCAAGCGTTCGATAACAGTAAGCACTTGTGATGCAGACAAACCGAATTTCGACTTCTCACCACCACTTGCTTGCCATTTACCTGCACCTTGAGAAGCAAGACGAATACGTAAACCCAAACGAGGTTTTACGCCAAGTGCTTTCGCTTCAGAAAGAACAAGATCAAGCTCAGACAGCTTCTCTAGAACGATAAAAACCTTGTGCCCTAGTTTCTCGCCAATCAGTGCAAGGCGGATGTATTCTCTGTCTTTGTAACCGTTACACACGATCACAGAGCTCGCTTTTTGAGCCAACGCCAGTACCGCTAATAGTTCAGGTTTGCTGCCCGCCTCTAGTCCTAGCTGCTTTTGCTCTAATTGAGCTTGGCTCGCTAAGATCTCATCAACCACTTCTTTTTGTTGGTTAACTTTAATCGGATAAACAAGTAGGTAACGATTGTCGTACTGATATTCGTCGATCGCTTGGTTAAATGCGTTACAGATATTGTGCACACGTTGATGCACTATTTGAGGAAAACGCACAAGAGCAGGTAAACCAATATTTCTTTGCTCTAACTGTTTTACGATCTTACTTAGTGGGACTTGATGATCCGTCTCGCTCGGTGAAACATACACCTCACCGTTATCATCAATTCCATAAAAACCTTGGCTCCAGTGCTTTACATTATACTCAGCACGGATGCGTTCCAAATTAACCGAATTTTCCAATTCTAGAGACCTCACACTATAGGGCCATCGACAGAAGATACCTCTTTGGAATAGCGAGGTATAACCCAACAAAAAGCGTTCAAAAACGATTTGTTGGCTGCATTAACCGATATTATTAAGAGCGAGTCCAACCATTGATATTTGTGGTGACGATTACGTTTTTTTATCGACAGATCGACTTAAAATGACAGGTAAGGAATTACAAGGTTTTAGGGTAAAAAACAGGCTGAAGCGCATTAAATATAAAGCAATTTCTCACATTAAATTAGGGAGAAAAAATGTGCAGAAACCAAAAGATTTTTAGTAAATTGAGTGAGGTTAAGTCAGAGTTGTGACAAATATAAGCACTTCACAATCTGAACTCTCGCTATCACCAACACAGCTTGTGTCCCGCGATTCGATGCCGATAAACACTTCATTCTTCCTACTAGAACTCGCTCACTTCAATGTTGTAACCGCTCAATTTTTGAACTTTTCTCGCGCATATCTTGTATTCGGTTCAATCTTCTTGTAATTTTAACTGACCAACCAATCGGTCAGCCTTCGAATTTAGGGGATACTATGAGCCATAATCTAGACCTTGAACCAAACACGTCGAGCACCAACGACATGGATCAAATATTCAACCGACAACAAGATCACTACCGTAACAACGTTAATCCAACACTTGATCAGAGACGAAATGATCTCTCAGTCTTGAAAAAGCTATTAATGCGCTACCAAGAGCAGTTAATTGAAGCGGTATCAGAAGATTATGGCCATCGAGCAGAGCACGACAGCTTAATTGCTGACATCACCCCTTCCCTACACCAGATCAATTACAGTGATAAAAACCTGAAGAAGTGGTTGAAGCCTTCACGTCGAAAAGCCGGCTTGATGCTAACACCAGCCAAGATTACTGTGCATTATCAGCCAGTAGGTGTGGTTGGTATCATCGTGCCTTGGAACTTCCCAGTCATGCTCTCTTTAGGCCCTCTGATCACAGCGTTAGCAGCGGGCAACACGGCGATGCTCAAGATGTCGGAGTTTACTCCAGCGACCAACCGAGTTTTAAAAGCGATGTTGGCCGAAGGCTTTAGTGAAGATCAGGTTGCGATTATCGAAGGCGAAGCTGACGTTTCCGCTAAATTTAGCCAACTGCCGTTTGACCATATCCTTTTCACAGGCTCAACCGCTGTGGGTAAACACGTTATGAGAGCAGCGGCTAACAACTTAACACCAGTTACCTTGGAATTAGGCGGCAAATCTCCAACCATCATTGCCCCTGACTTTGATGTGGCTGACGCTGTTGAACGTATCTTGTTTGCCAAGAGTCTAAACGCTGGCCAGATATGTGTAGCGCCTGATTACATCTTATTGCCGCGAGAAAAATCAGACGAGTTCATCACAGCCTATAAGCGTTATTTCAAGAAGCTTTATAAAGCCGGTATTGAGAGCAAAGACTTAACCTCAGTGATCAACATGCGCCAATACAATCGCTTGAAAGGTGTCATTGAAGACGCACAAGCCAAAGGCGCGGTTATTCACACGGTAACCGAACAAGCACAAGACGATGTAAACCACAGAATGACGCCGCACCTTCTCACCGAAGTGAACGATGAGATGCTCGCGATGCAAGAAGAGCTGTTTGGTCCTGTTTTGCCTATCGTGCCTTATGATTCCATCGAAGAAGCAATCAATTACATCACAGAGAGAGAACGCCCACTGGCTCTGTACCTAATGAGCCATAATAAAGAAACCCAAGACAAGCTTTTATCAGACACGCACTCTGGCGGCGTGTGTATTAATGATTCTTTGGTGCATGTGGCTGCAGAAGACGCACCATTCGGTGGCATCGGCCCTTCAGGCATGGGACACTATCACGGCATTGAGGGCTTCAAGACCCTTAGCCATGCCAAAACCGTTCTAAGTAGAGGAAAAATCAACTTCACCAAGTTAATGCATCCTCCTTACAACAACCCAATCAAGAAACTGATGTTCAAAGTACTCAATAGATGATCACCAAAAGACAAAAAATCCTAGATGCTGCACTCCTGCTCTTCTCTCAACAAGGGCTAGAGGGCACATCTACCGGACAAATAGCGAAAACAGCCGGCGTGGCAAAAGCGACGTTGTTCCACCACTTCGAGAATAAATCTCTATTGATTGATGAACTGTTTCGCGAGCTGAAGCTAGAGCTATTCTCGACCCTTCAACCGCACACTGATGTGGCTGTAGAAGATCGCTACCAAACCTTTAAGTTCATGTGGATCACAGGAATTGAGTGGGCATTAGAGAATCCGGTTGCGATGAAGTTCTTCACCAATGTTCATTTCGACCCAACGACTCAAACTCGAGAAGTGATTGTTTCACAGATGTTCGCATCGCTAGACGAGATCATTTTGAAAGGGCAACAAGATGGTGAATTGATGGTGTTGGACATTAACCTTGTTAGACACTTCATTCATAGCCACTTTCTGATTTGTGCAAACTGGCTGATTGAACAAAGCGAGTCTCCACCAGAGCAAACATCGAAGTACATCAACGATAGCTTTGATATGTGTTGGCGCGCCGTTGGTGGGCAAACCAAGTAGCTTTAGCTTTAAGCCCAAGGCTCTAAGCTCTAAGCTCTAAGCTCTAAGCTCTAAGCTCTAAACCCAAAGATATAAGTTCTAGACTCAACTGATTTCCAATAATGATCACTAAAGCGCCACAAAGGCGCTTTAATTATTTGAACACAATTTAATCACCTCAACATATTGACTCAGAGTACTTTCTTTCAGTACCATCCCACCATCATTTCAAAAGAGAATAACGCCATAATGAAGTACTAACATCCTGACATCCGATTTATTTTTATAAAAATCATTTGGACACTCGGGGTTAGTGGGCGTTACTTCATCATCTATTTTCGCGACAAATCAAGCTCTTAAAGATCCGTTTTTTGCCAAACAAACATCTTTAAGATCAGTACCTCAAAGACAGGAACCATCTCAATACCGCTTTCTCTCTTTCATTGGTCATCTATCTAAGTAACGCCTTTGGCGATCTGTTGTTAGCATCCAGCAGGAGCTTGCACAGAAAAGCGCCTCACCCCTTTTACTCGTTTACACGTAAAGGGAGGTATTTCTATGCCGACTATATTAGCCAATAATCTCTCATTCCAACTCGATACTGGTGAGTGGTTATTCAAAAACATCACCTTTAATTTGAGCACTCGCCTCACAGGCCTAGTCGGAAGAAATGGGGCTGGAAAGTCATTGTTACTTTCGTTGCTCGTTGGACAAAAACAGCCCACAACGGGCAGTGTTTCGCGCCAAGGTTCAATCGGCTTTTACTCTCAGTTACCATCAACGCTACTGGATACCAACATCACCATCGCTGACTTCTTAGGACTCACCGAAAAGTTAGAAGCGTTAAGCGCCATAGAACAAGGTAGCTGTGAACTGCAGCACTTCAATATCGTTGGCGATGATTGGGATTTAGAGGCGCGTACCCAGCAGTTGCTAGGTACATTAAAGATCACTCGTGATTTGAACACACTTTGTTGCTCTTTGAGTGGTGGGCAACTCGCCCTGTTACAGCTTCATCAGCTATTCGTATCAAATAACGACATACTGATCCTCGATGAGCCTTCGAACCATTTGGATAACGACGGACGCAATTGGCTACTAGAACAATGCCAGTTGTTTGAAGGTAAGGTACTTGTCGTCAGCCATGATCGAAGCTTATTGAGACAAATGGAAGGTATCTACCATCTCAACAGTTTGGGGTTACGTTTCTATAAAGGAAACTACGATGACTACTTCAAACAAATGTCGAATCAGGCCGATGCACTAGATAAACAGATTGCACATCACCAATCCGAAAAGAAACGACTGGAGCGCCAAGCTCAAGCTAATAAGGAAAAAGCACAGCAACGTGAGTCTCAAGGTAATCGACTCAGAAAGTCCGGTAGCCAACCCAAGATATTATTGGATGCGATGAAAGATAAAGCAGGGCGAACGCAAGGAGCATCAGCCACTAGTCAAAAGAACTTAAAGGACCAAAACCAACATAAGCTTCAATCTCTTAAAGAACAAAAGGAACAACTAAAACCACAGGCCTTGTATCTACAGCAGAGTAATAGCAAGAAAAAGAACTCGCTATTAACCGTTGAAGATTGCCATCTGAGTTTTGGTTCTGACGCTCGTATCAACTTTTCTATGTCGCAAGGTGAACGGTGTTATCTCACTGGTGCAAACAGCTGCGGAAAGTCGACGCTGTTAAAGGCCATTCATGGGCAACACTCGAACTATACAGGTTCCATTAAACGCTTAGGGTCCACAGTATACTTGGATCAACACTTTGGACTATTAGACACCAACGACACAATGTTCGATAGCCTGGTGACACATAGCGGCAGCATGACAGAAAGTGACGCACGAACCTTGTTAGCTGGTATTGGATTCAGACGAGACTCCGTCTACCGCAAAATAGCTCACCTAAGCGGTGGAGAGAAAATGAAACTGGCGATGTTGATCGTCAGCCATAAACAGGATTCGCCATTACTGCTGCTAGATGAACCAGACAATCACCTAGACATCGACTCGAAGCAAATATTGGCTTCGGCTCTGCGTGAATACCAAGGCGCATTCATCTTGGTCAGTCATGATAGCGATTTGGTTGAGGAGGTCGGCGTTAGCCAAAACCATATCCAGCTTTAACCTTCGTAAATTCGTTCACTTAGTTTAGTTAAGCGAGTATTCTTCCGGATACTCGCCTTTCTTGATTGAGACAAGTAAACTACGCGCCTCGAACATCTATTCATAAGGCTAAGGTTTGCATACTCTAGAACAATTAAAATCAGGGCAACTTAAAGGTATTAAGCGCTTAAAACTGTCGGAAAGTCTCACCGAGTTTCCTCTAGAAATCATAGAGCTTGCAGATTCTCTTGAGATCCTAGACCTTTCAGGTAATCAGCTGTCAGACCTACCAGCCGAGTTATCAAAGCTAACTAACCTGCGTATTATCTTCGCGTCGAATAACCTGTTTACGCACCTGCCTGATGTTCTGGGGTCACTTCCTAAGCTTGAAATGGTTGGCTTCAAAACCAATCAAATCAAAACCGTTAGCGAGCAATCTCTGCCTACTCAACTGCGTTGGTTGATCCTGACCGACAATGAAATTGAGATTCTGCCAAGCTCACTAGGTGAAAGACCACGACTACAGAAACTGGCATTGGCGGGTAACAAGATTCGCGTGTTACCAGAAAGCATGGAAAACCTATCAAGCCTTGAGCTAGTTCGCCTGTCTGCAAACCAGTTGACTGAATTCCCTGAGTTCCTTATCAAGCTACCAAAACTGGCTTGGCTAGCGTTTGCGGGTAACCCGTTTTGCAAACACCCTAGCAGCTTAGATAGCGTGCCTGCTGTAAGCTCGCAATGCTACTCACTGAATCAAGTACTTGGTCAGGGGGCATCTGGCGTAATTTCACATGCTAACTGGTTGAACGGCGATTTTGATTTCCCACAGGAAGTCGCTGTAAAAGTATTTAAAGGAGAAGTGACAAGCGACGGTTACCCACACGATGAACTCGAAGCGTGTCTGCAGGCTGGTCATCATAGCAACCTAGTAAAGTCTATCGCCCAAGTGGACGAGCAAGATTACCTTGCATTGGTGATGGAGCTTATCCCAAGCAACTATTACAACCTAGGTTTGCCCCCTACTCTTGAAAGCTGCACTCGTGATACCTTCAACGAAAGCTTCGAGCTTTCAATTGCTCAAATCAATAGCATTACAGAGCAGATGATTGATGTGTTTGAACACCTTCATGCCAACAAGGTCTGTCATGGTGATCTATACGCTCACAACACTTTGGTTAATGAACAAGGTCAGATGATCTTTGGCGACTTTGGAGCGGCAACTATCTACGGCTACCTAACTGAAGCACAGCAACAAGGCATTCGTCGTATCGAAGCTCGCGCATTAAAGTACTTTATTGAAGACCTACTGACGATTTGTGCAAAGCAAGATCAAGACAGCGAGCTTTATAGTCAACTAGCGAACTTCAAAGCTTAATGGCTTAATGGCTTAATGGCTTAATAGCTTAATAGCGCGTTGATTAGAAGTACTCGGTCGAATTGAAAACAACAAAGCCAACATCACTGAAGTGACCCCGTAAAGTTGGACATTTCTGTTAAGCGGCTTTCAAGGCCTGAGTTCGATATTCTATCGGAGTCAGGCCTTTTAGTTTCACTTTTATACGTTTGGTATTGTAGTACTCGATGTATTCTTTAATTTGCTCTATCAGAGCATCTGCATCTTCAAAGCTTTGGTTGTGATACATCTCTGTTTTGAGTAAAGCAAAAAAGTTTTCAGCAACCGCATTATCCAAGCAGTTACCTTTTCTCGACATGCTTTGCGTTAACCCACTCTCCGCTACCTTTTTCTGATACTGTCGATGGCGATATTGCCAACCTTGATCGCTGTGTATAATTGGCTTTGAGTTGGGTTTCAGCTTTGATATAGCCTCCGTCAGCATATCCGTGACAAGCGGCAAGCAGGCATTCTTGGCCACTCTATAAGCAACCACCTCCTGAGTAAACAAGTCGACAACGGGAGATAAGTATACTTTCTGTTCTTTGACTTTGAACTCCGTGACATCAGTTACCCACTTTTCATCGGGTTGAGTCGTACTAAAATCTCTTTCAAGAACGTTGGGAGCTGCTTTTCCTGACTCTCCTCGGTATGAACGATACTTTTTAATCCTGACCGTCGATTTAAGGTTGAGCTGAGCCATAAGTCTTTGAACCGTTTTATGATTAAGCACGAACCCCTGATTTTTTAGTTCCAAGTGAATACGGCGGTAGCCGTATCGCCCCTTATGTTCATGATAAATTGACTTTATCAACCGCTGCTCACGTTCGTAGCTATTTGGGCGCTTGCTCGTTTGAGCCTGATAATAAAAGACACTTTTTGCCAGCTGTAGAGTGTGCAGTAAGTGCTTTAACGGGTACTTGCCTTTAAGAGTTAGAGCTATGACCGCTTTTTCTTTGTTCGACGGTTTTTTTCCTGCTCCAACTCTTCCAACTTTTTTAGAACGGCATTCTCGGTTCGTAAGTAGACCAACTCCTCTTTTAGCTCCTCAAGCGTCATTTCATTATCAGGCTTAGTGGTACGTTGAGGTTGCTGTTTCATTGAGGGTCTTCCTTTCTGGCGCATTTCGAGCCCCTTGATACCGAGCTCATTAAATCGTTTGAGCCAGACAGAGAGTATTCCAGGGGATGAGAGGTTTAATACAGCGCTAGTGTGCGTGAGAGACCATTCATTCGTCCACATTAAATTCAATGCTTTTCGTTTTGTTTGAGCAGTCGCGGCATGCTTAGTTGGTAAAAATGAATCAGTACCATGGATGGCAAAGACTTGAGTCCAATACCGTATCTGCCTTGAAGAAATTGAATATTGTTTTGCTAAGTAGAGAGATGACGTGCCATCTAAGTATTGCTTAGCAATGATACATTTTAGCTCTCGGCTATATTTGGACATAAAAAGACCCCTAATAATTGGTGTCCAACTATTGGGGGTCAGTTCACACTGTTGGCTTTGTTGTTCTTGGAATATCACTAATTTTAATGGACAAGCAAGGTTGGCTAAAAGGGATTAACGCTCAGCCTGCACCAATTTCAGATACGAGTGCAGCTCACCATTTTTATATTCCACTGCAGAGTGAATATTAAGATCAGCACGAGCCACAACAGCAAACTGGTAGCGGTTCTCACCCTTCAGAATCTCGACGTGTAACAAACCATCTTTTAGTTGCCACTGCCCTGTTGTTTCAAATCGGTCGAACAAACGATATTCAATCAAAGAACCGTCAGCATTGAAGTGCACTTCAGTGATGTAACCGCCGGGACAGCTCTTCACCCAAACTCGATTCTCGATATCACTGACAATGAAGTCACGCTTGGTATCACGCCACGCTAGAAAGCCTTCGCTATCATAAAGAGCAATGTTGAGATCAGTTCTAGAAATTAACGGCTGCTCAGTTTGCTCACGACATAAAGTTGGAGCAAAATTTTCTGAACTGTTTCATTCTGTAATTCATTCATTGTGACTTCTCTTTCTCATTGCTCTGCGTTAGACGCGGTATTGATCAACCAATTCTATTTAAAGCGGGCTACACAAGCTCGTAAGAAACCACATACAGCTGAGAGATACCTGGATAGATATCTTGAATCACGTCTTTCAGTACTTGCAGCGTCATGTTCTCTTGCTGAGCATGGAACTCACCTAAGTCATCAAACAAAATTGGCTCAACGCTGATGATCTTAAGATTACAGAACACACGGTCTTGCTCTAGCGTCGATACTTCCACAACACTGCCTGGCTGGTAGTCTCGCTCAGATTCATCACGAATAGTAATCGTCTTCTTGCCAGATAGGATGTCAGTTTCAAAACGTTCGAAGAACGTCATAGTGGTCGGTGCGGTCATTTATTTCGGTCGCTTTACATTTAAAGGTTAGGTAAATGTTTATATACCAGAATGCGTGTTCAAGCGAATAAAAATTAGGTGCGGGATGCGAGATGCGAGATGCGAGATGCGAGATGCGAGATGCGAGATGCGAGATGCGAGAGAGTATGGCAAAGCCAAATTACAGGCAATAAAAAAGGAGAACCGAAGTTCTCCTTTTCTTAAACCTTTAAGCTAACTCTAAATTATAGAGATGCTTTCGCTTTTTCAACTAGAACAGCAAATGCTGCTTTGTCGAATACTGCGATGTCAGCAAGAATCTTACGGTCGATCTCGATAGATGCTTTCTTTAGGCCATTGATGAAACGGCTGTAAGATAGACCATTTTGACGAGATGCCGCGTTGATACGTGCAATCCAAAGTTGACGGAATTGACGTTTCTTGTTGCGACGGTCACGGTAAGCGTATTGACCAGCTTTGGTAACTGCTTGGAAAGCTACGCGGTAAACACGTGAACGTGCTCCGTAGTAACCTTTAGCTTGTTTTAGAACTTTCTTATGACGTGCACGAGCTTGTACACCACGTTTTACGCGAGGCATTATGCTTCTCCTAAACTAAACGAATTTATAAACTAAAAAGAATTAAGCGTATGGCATCATACGTAGAACTTGAGCAACTTCACATTTAGGAAGGATCGAGTTCGGACGTAGCTGACGCTTGTTCTTAGTAGTACGCTTAGTCAGGATGTGACGTTTACCAGCGTGCTTAAACTTAATACCACCAGCAGTTTTCTGGAAACGCTTAGCAGCACCTTTGTTGGTTTTCATCTTAGGCATGATGAATAACTCCGCATTGTTGAGTTGTTAATAACATAGTAATTAGGGCGAATAAAACCCCGCAACCTGAGGCTGCAGGGTTCAATTACTTGCAAAGCCGTTAATTACTTCTTTTTAGGGGCCAACACCATGATCATCTGGCGACCTTCAATTCTCGTTGGGAAAGATTCGACTACTGCAAATTCTTCAGTATCCGCTTTCAAACGATTAAGAACGTCAACACCGATTTCTTGGTGAGCCATTTCGCGGCCACGGAAGCGAATTGTTACCTTCACTTTGTTGCCGTCTTCTAGGAAACCAGTCAGGTTGCGTAGTTTTACCTGATAGTCTCCAATATCAGTTCCAGGTCGGAATTTAATTTCCTTGATCTGAACCTGCTTTTGCTTCTTCTTCTGCTCTTTCGCAGCTTTGCTCTTCTCGAAGAGGAACTTACCGTAGTCCATCACACGACAAACTGGCGGCTCGGCGTTAGGGCTGATCTCTACAAGATCCATACCAGCTTCATTTGCAGCTTCCATCGCTTCAGCGATTGATACTACACCAACAGCTTCGCCGTCTGCGCCAGTTAGACGCACTTCACGAACGCCACGAATGTCACCGTTTAAACGGTGCTGGTTTTGTTTGGCCGGTTGTTGGCCACGTCTTCCGCCTTTAATAGCTATTCCTCCAGATTGAGCTTACGGCTTGAAACCTCGGCTTGGATGTATGAAATAAAGTCATCCACTTTAAATTTGCCAAGGTCCTTACCTTTACGTGTACGTACTGCAATTTCGCCGGCTTCCATTTCTTGGTCACCACACACAAGCATGAACGGTACACGTTTCAAAGTATGTTCGCGGATTTTAAAGCCAATCTTCTCATTTCTCAAGTCTGCTTTGACTCTAAATCCACTTTTTTGCAGTTTTTTCGTAATTTCTTGTACATATTCAGACTGTTTGTCTGTAATGCCCATTACAACTGCTTGTTCTGGCGCCAACCACGTTGGGAAGAAGCCAGCGTATTCTTCAATAAGAATACCAATGAAGCGTTCTAGTGAACCTAAAATCGCGCGGTGGATCATAACTGGCGTGTGACGCTCGTTATCTTCACCTACGTAAGTAGCACCTAAACGTTCTGGTAATGCAAAATCGAGCTGCACTGTACCACATTGCCAAGCGCGGTCCAAACAATCATGCAAAGTAAATTCAATCTTAGGTCCGTAGAACGCACCCTCGCCTTCTTGAATCTCGTATGCAATGTCCATTGCCTCTAGCGCTTGCTTAAGGTCAGCCTCTGCACGGTCCCACATTTCGTCTGAACCTACACGCTGTTCTGGACGAGTAGATAGCTTAACAACGATGCTTTCGAAGCCGAAAGTTGTGTAAGTATCGTAAACCATTTCAATACAAGCTTTAACTTCTTGTTGAACTTGGTCTTCAGTACAGAATACGTGAGCATCATCTTGAGTGAAGCCACGAACACGCATAATGCCGTGAAGTGCGCCAGACGGCTCGTTACGGTGACATGAGCCGAACTCAGCCATACGTAGCGGTAGATCACGGTAAGATTTCAAACCTTGGTTGAAGATTTGAACGTGACCAGGACAGTTCATTGGCTTGATAGCGTATTCACGGTTCTCTGAAGAAGTAGTGAACATCGCTTCAGCGTACTTATCCCAGTGACCAGAGCGTTCCCAAAGAACACGGTCCATCATTAATGGGCCTTTAACTTCTTGGTAATCGTACTCAGTCAGTTTTTGACGAATAAATACTTCTAGCTCACGGAAGATAGTCCAACCGTTGTGGTGCCAGAACACCATGCCTGGTGCTTCTTGCTGCATGTGGAATAGGTCAAGCGCTTTACCGATTTTACGGTGGTCACGTTTAGCCGCTTCTTCTAGGCGCACAAGGTGAGCTTTAAGTGCCTTCTTGTCGTGGAATGCAGTGCCGTAGATACGTTGAAGCATCTTGTTGTCACTGTTACCACGCCAGTATGCACCCGCTACGTTAAGTAGAGTGAAGTGCTGGCAGAAGCTCATGTTAGGCACGTGTGGACCACGACACATATCGATGTATTCTTCGTGATGGTACAGGCCTGGACGATCGTCTTTAGAAACGTTCTCGTCCAAGATTTCAATCTTGTAAGTCTCGCCGCGAGCTTCGAATGCGTCGCGCGCTTCCTGCCAGCTAACTTTCTTCTTAACAACCTGGTATTTGGTCTTCGCTAGCTCTTTCATGCGCTTTTCGATCTTTTCTAGATCGTCTTGCGTTAGAGAGTGCTCAAGATCGATATCGTAGTAGAAACCGTTATCGATAGTAGGACCGATCGCCATTTTCGCTTCTGGAAAAAGCTGCTTAACCGCGTGGCCTAAAAGGTGAGCACAAGAGTGACGAACGATCTCAAGGCCATCAACTTCATCTTTAGCTGTGATGATTTCTAGGCTTGCATCGTTTTCGATAAGATCACAAGCATCAACACGCTCGCCGTCTACACGACCAGCAATGGTAGCTTTCGCAAGACCAGGACCGATTGATAGGGCAACATCTAGAGTTGATACAGGGTTGTCAAATTGACGCTGACTACCGTCAGGAAGAGTAATAATTGGCATTATTTGTCCTTTACAGTGGTGTTGCACACCAAGCAACACATGAAAATGTTTAATATATGTCTTTCAATCAACGAGTACGCTGATTGGGGATATATGCATAATAAATATACCCACATAGAAGCAAATACAGATGCCACATCTGTGAGTAGCCGAACATTGTAACGAAATTATATGAAATGACAATGACAGAGCGGATTTGCAAGCTATCCAACGGCTTCGTTTGGTAAGGTAAACCATACTTGTGATGATTTACCTGCTCTTCTAATCCTCTTAATTACCCAGCTGTATCAACTTAACAACTGCACCCTACCTGTTCCGAGTTCGCTCATTCAACTTATCTCTTACAAACTAGTTATTTAGAACTAAGCTATATAGAAGCAACGGAATGCAGATGAGGTACATATGGAGAAACGGGCTACTTGTATATCGCTCATACGACCTTTACCGCTAGTAATAGCCGCCATGTTTTCTGCGCCAAACGCATGGGCCAACAAAGATTACGGCCCCTTAATCAGTTATACCCAAGCACCACTGCAGTCGGTTCGCCTCACCCCGTCGCTCCGTTCAGGCTTCCCTCTTGAAGAGAATAAGGTTGAAGTATTTACAGCCTTAACTGCTGCGAGTATCTGGGCTAACTCCCACGACTATCACTTAGACTATTATCAAAACCAACTTCAAACAGGCCTGCGATGGCAATTGACTACAGCGTGGCAAGTAGAGCTCAATTACCGCTGGTTATACGCCGCCAATAATCATCTCGACAAAATCACCATTAACTTTCACGACCTATTTAGCATCGACCAAGCAGGTCGAGATCAGAAAGAGAGACACCAATTCGACATCTATGCACCAGACCATGGCGTCAATAATCGAGACTTCTCCGGCGACACATTGACTAGCGCTTTCACGCTCTACACCCAATATCAGATCATAGATATAGAAAACCATGGCTTATCTTTTGGCGTCTCCCTTTATCATAACAAAGTCAGCCACGGTGCATTTAAGGGAAACAGCACCGAACAAAGCGCTCAACTCAATTATGCATACCAACTCGACATCAATACCTTCTATACAAGCTTAGGATTAGCGAATCAGTCCAGTAGAGAAGTGGAGAATAGCTTTTCACATAAAAAACGACATGGTCATGGATGGGAGGATATCAACTCACGCTATTTGAAAATCATGAGTTACACCTAGAGTATCGTTGGTATGAAGGCGCAGAAGACGGTGAAACTGAGTTTTCAGAAGCCGCGAATGAAATGATGTTTGGCTATCGCTATCTCATGCAACGCTCGGCAATTGAGATATCCATAATCGAGAACATTTTCAATATGGACAACTCCACCGATGTTGCTTTTCAATTGGCCTATCGGCACCAGTGGTAAACCCATTTCAGGACGGGGCAGATAGTAGAATCAAAAAAGCCGAATGGTTAAGTTCGGCTTGAAAAGTTGTATTGTCTCTATTAATTAATAGACAGAGCGACTGCTAACAGAGAGGGAACTACGCACTCATGATTCTTGATACAGCGTTGCGAATGTCTGAGTCGGCCGCATTAGCAGGTAAGCTGAATGAGATGTATTGGTCGCCGCGGAAGCTCATTGAGCGGTCGATTTCTGCTAGGCAGTGAACCATTGAACCTTCAACGATGAATGACAGCTCGATCTCTTTATTATTCATGAAGCCGCCGCTGCGAAACTCAATCTCTTGGTAACAGCCCGAACGAGAAGCAAAGCTGTTGCCTTTTAAGAAGCCCTTCTCTACGTCTGCTTTCACCATTGCCATACCTGATGCTTCCACGCCTCGGATGATTTTAGCCACTGTTGGCAATGGGTGTACGGAGATAAAGTCACGGTCTTTAGGGTCAATCGCGAAGCCTATATCTAGGTTGGTTTCAACCCACACATGGCATTGGTTCATTTGTGCGTTCAACGCGGTGACTGGCGTTTCATCATTTAACTTAAGACGGAATGGAACCAGTTTGGTTTCGTCCGGTTGGATAACGAAAGGCTCTACGGCTTGAATACGACCCAGTGAAAAGGTTTCGTAGCTGGTGCTATCTTCCGTTTCTACTTTTACTTCTGTGTTGAGAACCAAGTTGATCAGGTCGATTTGTTGCTCAACGTCACCACCAACAATGTGAACATTGCCAGACAACTCTCCACCTTGGAAAACTTCAATATTATCTAAGACAGTATCAACCTTTGCTGCACCGATGCCCAACGAGGCCTTCAATTTCTTAAACATATTATTTCCCTTTCTAATTATCTGATTTACGAATAGTTATTGCGTGACAATTTGCGACACTTGCCTCACAGAATCAAGCAATTTGCCCCATCTATGTTGAATAAGGTCACATTGCCCGAGGAAATGTTGAAATCGTGAAAAATTCCGTTACTCTATTTGTATAGTCAAATAAGGTTTCATTATGTCGAAAGCACCGCTCTACCTTCAGATAAAACAGTTCATAGATGACAAGATCAGCAGTGGTCATTGGCCGGTGGGTTACCAAATCACCACAGAACTCGAACTTACCGAGCAGTTCAATGTGAGTCGAATGACGGTCAATAAAGCCATTCGAGATCTTGTGTCTGAAGGCAAGCTCATCAGGAAACCAAGACTGGGGACTTTTGTTTGTGAACCCGACGAAAAAGCGCAATCTCCGTTGCTTGATATCAACAACATAGCGCAAGAGATCAAAGACCGAGGCCAAACGTATACTAGCCAAGTTATCAAGCACGATAGTATCAAGGCTGATGAAAGCACGGCTACACGGTTAGGTGTGATGATTAACGCAGAAGTGTTCTATAGTGAAATCATACACTTTGCGGACAACGCACCGATTCAATTGGAAGCGCGCTGGGTGAACTCGCAAGCCGCACCAAAATACCTAGAGCAAGACTTTTCAACCTCTACACCCAATGAATACCTTTCAAAAAGCTGCCCGTTGAGTGCAATCGAGCACACGGTTGAAGCCATTATTCCTGACTCTCAAATCAGAACGTCACTAAAGCTATCTGAATCAGAACCTTGCCTACTTTTGAATAGAAGAACATGGAGTAAAGAGCGCCTCATCAGCTTTGCATTGCTCTACCATCCTGGTTCTAAGTACAAATTAAGCTCCAAGATACTTCTAAATTAAAGAACATCATCCTGATCGCCGATCACATTTTTGCAACATCGACTTGATTCGGGTCAGCGTTTAGCCTATTTATTTGTATATACATTTAATGTTTAGCAAAGATCTAGGTGATTATGAATTTGATCCTCAAAAATGCACGAATGGTCTCCATGAGCTCGGGAGTCGACGGTTATCAGCCCTCTTCCCCTCAAGATATCGTTATCGAAAGCGGTAAAATCGTGTCCATCTCTTGTTCAAACCAAGGCGCACTTGCTTCTGAGTTAGAACAAGTACGTGTTGATGGTTCTTTGGATTACGTCACCTATGACTGCAAGAACAAGCTAGTGACACCCGGATTAATTGATTGCCACACTCACCTCGTATTTGCGGGTAATCGTGCCAATGAATTTGAGCAGCGTTTGAATGGTGTGTCTTACACCGACATCGCCAAGCAAGGCGGCGGCATTCTAGCGACAGTCACTGCAACACGCGCAGCGCAAGAGTCTGAGCTGGTTGAAATGGCATTACCGAGACTTGATGGCCTACTAAGAAGTGGCGTAACCAGCATCGAAGTAAAATCTGGCTATGGTTTAACACTTGATGATGAACTCAAAATGTTACGCGCAGCCAAAGCTTTAGAGAATCATCGCCGAATTAAGATCACCACTACTCTCCTTGCAGCGCATGCTGTGCCACCCGAATACAAAGAGCAACCGGACAGCTATATCGATCTGGTTTGCCAAGAGATCATTCCTAAAGCTGCAGAGCAAGGGCTCGCCGATGCAGTTGACGTGTTCTGCGAATCTATCGGCTTCAACCTAGAACAAACCGAACGTGTATTTGCAGCAGCCAAAGCACATGGCCTCGCGATTAAAGGCCACACTGAACAACTTTCGAATATGGGTGGCAGCGCGCTTGCAGCTAAATACGGCGCACTCTCTGTTGACCATGTTGAATACCTTGATGAAACCGGAGTAAAAGCACTGGCAGAATCAGGCACAGTTGCCACCTTGCTACCCGGTGCTTTCTACTTCCTGAAAGAGACTCAACAGCCACCTATTGCTTTACTTCGTGAACACAAAATCCCAATGGCGATCGCGACCGACCTAAACCCCGGCACATCTCCCTTTGCAGACTTAACGCTGATGATGAACATGAGCTGCACCCTGTTTGGTACGACGCCTGAAGAAGCGCTACGCGGTGTAACTTGTAACGCAGCGGCTGCCATTGGTAAGTCACAAACCAAAGGCAAAGTCGAAATCGGTTATGCCGCAGATTTGGCTATCTGGAACATCGACCACCCTGCAGATCTAAGCTATCAAGTCGGTGTTCCTCACCTGCATAAACGCATTGTTAATGGCGAGGTGTGTCATGACTCAATCTAAATCCAACGGTATCCAAGAGAACGCAACAACCGTGCATAACTTTGTGTGGACCGGACGTAATGATCTTGAAGATGGCGCACTCGGTACTCGCGTTCATCACATTACCAAGCAAGTGCAAAGTAGTGAGTTAAGTGACAAGCTGACTGACGGTGATATCGCCTTGGTAGGCTTTGCCAGCGATGCCGGTGTTGCAAGAAATAAAGGACGCGTGGGCGCGAAACAAGCACCTAACTTGATACGCCAAGCGTTGGCGAATATGGCTTGGCACAGTGACGCACACATCGCCGATCTTGGTGATATCGAGTGCAATGATGGTCAATTAGAAGTCAGCCAAAAACAGTGTGCTTCTGTGATTGCCAATGCCTTAGCAACCAACAAAGTGATTACCCTTGGCGGTGGTCACGAGGTGGCTTGGGCAACGTTCCAAGGTCTCGCTGAGCACCTAAATAAAATTCAATCAGAACACAATCCTAAGATCGGCATCGTTAATTTTGATGCTCACTTTGATCTTCGTGAATTTGAAAGCGACATCACCGATGTTAAACCGAGCTCCGGCACGCCTTTTAACCAGATCAGTGATTACTGCCACGCACATCAATGGCCGTTTCATTACGCTTGTCTTGGTGTGAGTGCCGCCAGCAATACCAAAGCGCTGTTTAACAAAGCTGACCAACTGGGCGTGTGGTATGAACACGACCGCAACATGACCCAAGTGAATCAAGTCGCTCAACTGATCAAGTTACAAAAATTCATCGTTGAGTGTGATTATCTCTATCTCACCATTGATCTCGATGTTTTCCCCGCAGCTACTGCGCCGGGCGTAAGTGCACCAGCGGCAAGAGGCGTGAGCTATGAAGCGCTTGCTCCTTTTCTAGAACAGATTTTCCAACACAGTGAAAAACTCATTATCGCGGACATAGCGGAATACAACCCAGACTACGACGTCGATGGCCAAACGGCTCGATTAGCGGCTCGTTTATGTTGGGATATTGCCAGTGCAATGGCCAGCGACTAATCCAGCTATACCGATAACTACAACTACAACTACAACTACAACGATATAACGTGAAACAGAAGGAATTCCAAAATGACGGAACACCACAACAGTGACCCTCGTCTCGACACGACTCGCGAAATTCGCGCACCTCACGGCACCACTTTGCGCGCTAAATCTTGGTTAACAGAAGCACCACTGCGTATGCTGATGAACAACCTAGACCCTGATGTGGCAGAACACCCACATGCACTGGTTGTGTATGGCGGTATTGGTCGCGCGGCACGTGATTGGAAATGTTATGACAAAATTGTTGAAGTATTAGAGCGTTTAGAGGACGACCAAACGTTACTTGTTCAATCCGGTAAACCTGTGGGCGTGTTCCCGACTCATAAAAACGCACCTCGCGTACTGATCGCTAACTCGAACCTTGTTCCACACTGGGCGAACTGGGAACACTTCAACGAGCTCGATAAAGAAGGCTTGATGATGTACGGCCAAATGACCGCGGGCAGCTGGATCTACATTGGTTCACAAGGCATCGTTCAAGGTACTTACGAAACCTTTGTCGCTATCGCGAAGAAGCACTTCCAAGGTGAAGCAAACGGCAAGTGGGTTCTAACGGGCGGTCTTGGTGGAATGGGCGGCGCTCAACCTCTTGCTGCAACGATGGCTGGCTTCTCAATGATCGCAGTGGAGTGTGATGAATCACGAATCGACTACCGCTTGCGTACTGGCTATGTAGACAAAAAAGCCACCAGCTTAGATGAAGCGATGGCAATGATTAAAGAGTCAGACACGCCAATCTCTGTTGGCTTATTAGGTAACGCCGCAGACGTCTTCCCAGAGTTAGTTGAACGCAATATCACACCTGATGTGGTGACTGACCAAACCTCTGCCCACGATCCTCTTAACGGCTACTTGCCGCAAGGTTGGACGATGGAGAAAGCCGCACAAGAGCGCTCCATTGATGAAGCAAAAGTGGTGAAAGCCGCTAAGCAATCTATGGCGATTCAAGTACAAGCGATGTTAGACCTGCAATACCGCGGCGCAGTGACCGTGGATTACGGTAATAACATTCGCCAAATGGCACTGGAAGAAGGCGTAGAAAACGCGTTTGATTTCCCAGGTTTCGTTCCGGCTTATATTCGACCTTTATTCTGCGAAGGTATTGGTCCTTTCCGTTGGGCGGCACTATCTGGTGACCCAGAAGACATCTACAAAACAGACCAAAAAGTAAAAGAACTGATTCCAGACAACCCACATCTACATAACTGGCTAGATATGGCGCGTGAACGCATTCAGTTCCAAGGCCTGCCAGCGCGTATTTGTTGGGTTGGCTTGAAAGATCGTGAACGCTTAGGCCAAGCATTCAATGAAATGGTGAAAAATGGCGAACTGAAAGCACCAGTTGTTATCGGTCGTGACCACCTAGATTCAGGTTCAGTAGCAAGCCCGAACCGCGAAACAGAAGGCATGATGGATGGATCAGATGCCGTATCAGATTGGCCTCTATTGAATGCCCTTCTGAACACAGCGGGCGGCGCAACTTGGGTTTCTTTGCACCACGGTGGTGGCGTTGGTATGGGCTTCTCGCAACACTCAGGCATGGTGATTTGTTGTGACGGCAGTGAAGATGCATCACAGCGTATTGCTCGCGTACTTCACAATGACCCAGCAACCGGCGTTATGCGTCATGCTGATGCAGGTTACGATATTGCCAAGCAATGTGCCAAAGAGCAGAAGCTTGATTTACCTATGCTAAACGAAGAACTTCGTCGCCTTTAATGTCTGGAGAGAACATGTTGAACTTATTACTTAAGCCAGGACTTCTTGGCCTATCTGAACTTCGAAAAATCAGCCGTAGCCCTGTGAACTTATCACTCGATCCAGCAGCGATTCCTGATATTGAAGCGAGCATGCACGTTGTAGAACAAGTGATTGCTGAAGATCGCACTGTGTATGGCATCAATACGGGTTTTGGCTTATTGGCAAATACCAAAATTGCGCCTGAAGATTTAGAAGTACTACAGAAAAGTATCGTGCTTTCTCACGCGGCCGGCATTGGTAAATTCATGTCTGATGAAACCGTGCGCTTGATGATGGTGTTAAAGATTAACAGCTTGTCTCGTGGTTACTCGGGTATCCGACTCAAGGTCATCAATGCTCTTATCGATCTTGTGAACGCACAGGTTTATCCGTGTGTTCCACAAAAAGGATCTGTGGGTGCTTCAGGAGATCTTGCTCCCCTCGCCCACATGAGTACGGTACTTCTAGGTGAAGGCCAAGCACGCCACAACGGCAAGATCATCACTGGCTTAGAAGCAATGCAGATCGCAGGTCTTGAACCAATCACACTTGCGCCGAAAGAAGGCTTAGCGCTGTTAAACGGCACACAAGCATCGACTGCCTTTGCATTAGAAGGTCTGTTCGCAGCGGAAGACTTGTTTGCGTCTGCAACCGTATGTGGTGCAATGTCTGTAGAAGCAGCGCTGGGTAGTCGTCGTCCGTTTGACCCTCGAATTCATCGCGTTCGTGGTCATCGTGGTCAAATGGATGCCGCGCTTGCTTATCGCCATATGCTTGATCAAAAGAGTGAGATTGGTGAATCACACACTTGCTGTGAAAAGGTTCAAGACCCTTACTCGTTGCGCTGTCAGCCTCAAGTGATGGGTGCCTGTTTACAGCAAATTCGTAATTCAGCAGAAACGTTAAACGTTGAAGCGAACTCGGTATCGGATAACCCACTGGTATTTGCTGAAGACGGCGACATTATTTCAGGTGGTAACTTCCACGCAGAACCTGTGGCAATGGCAGCGGATAACCTAGCACTTGCGATTGCAGAAATTGGTAGCCTTTCTGAACGAAGAATGGCACTGCTGATTGATAGCGCACTAAGCAAACTTCCACCTTTCTTAGTCGATAACGGCGGCGTTAACTCAGGCTTTATGATTGCTCAAGTAACGTCTGCTGCTCTGGCAAGCGAGAATAAAACACTGGCACACCCAGCTTCAGTAGACAGCCTTCCAACATCGGCAAACCAAGAAGATCATGTATCTATGGCAACCTTTGCGGGTCGTCGACTGCGTGACATGGCAGAAAACACCCGTGGCATCTTGGCTGTTGAATACTTAGCAGCAGCACAAGGCTTGGATTTTAGAGCACCAAATCTCTCTTCTCCTCGAGTAGAAGAAGCAAAACAGATACTGCGCGAGAAAGTCAGCTTCTACGACAAAGACCGTTACTTCTCACCTGATATCGAGCAAGCAAATCTACTGCTCAAATTATCAGTGCATAACCATCTAATGCCAGAAGGCCTACTGTGTAGCTTCTAAGGTTTGGCGAAATAGCACGTCATATAAACAGGGGCTATTGATTAGCCCTTGTTGCATTGAATCCAAGCCCCTATTCCCCTCAAAATCGTCACATACCATCCAACGTATTTATCTAATCGACTGATATATAAGCAAAGTTAACTGGATAGACCATTAGAACGAAGTTAGTTAGCTATAATCCACCCCAGATTTGATGACTAATAGCGATACTATGTTTCTGACACCTTACTTTTCTACTGAAGACAATCAATTTCAATTCACTCGTGAACAAGCAAGCCACTTTGCTAAAAAAGTAGCTGGCGATTTCAACCCGATTCACGATGAAGACAACAAGCGCTTCTGTGTACCTGGCGATCTTTTATTTGCAGTACTTCTGCAAAAAGAAGGCATCAGCCAAAAAATGCGTTTTGATTTTTCAGGTATGGTTGGTAACGGTATTGCGTTAAGCGTTGACAACAAGTGTGAAAAAGAGAGCTCACTTATCGATGCAAATGGTAAAGAGTACCTACACATGTCTTGTGAAGGTGAGAAGAGCCATGATCAAGCATTCATCGAGCACGTAGTAACAAACTACGTTAAGTTCTCTGGCATGAACTTCCCACACATCATGGTTCCTCTTATGGAAGAACAACAAATGATGATCAACTGCCAACGTCCTCTAGTGATTTACGAGAGCATGGAAGTTGAATTTACTCGCCTAGACCTGTCTCACCCAGAAGTTGAATTCTCTGGCGCGACTTTTGATGTTGAAGGAAAACGTGGCATCGTGACGCTGAACTTCGATTTCAAAGAAGACGGCGAAGTAGTAGGTAAAGGCGTGAAGCGTATGGTAGCAAGTGGCCTTAAGCCATACGACCAAGCTTCTGTAGACGACCTAGTAAACCGCTTCAACGAACGCAAAGAGATGTTTCTAGCTCAGTTCACAGCCGCTGCTTAATCAGCTCTAGAACAAGATCAATAAAGCCCAGCTTGATAATCTCAAGCTGGGCTTTTTTATTTCGATTACTAAGCCAGCACTCAAATCATCACTAAATCCAGCGTCTAACCTTTTGTTTGTAATCAACATATTCTGCGTCGAATAATTGTTCTAGTGCTCGCTCTTCGGGTTTGATTTGGAAGTAATTCATGTAGATTACGAAGCCAAAGCTAAGTAGTACACTGAAGATATTCTGGAAGAAGTAGCCAAAGCAAAATAGCAGGATGAACAACCCTAAGTACATTGGGTTTCGCGTGTAGCCAAAAATTCCACTGTCCACGACGGCTGAAGCGGTTTCTACTTTGATCGGGTTAACGGTGGTTTTCTGTTTTCGAAATTCCAATATGCCGGATATTCCGATCACACCACTCAATGTGACTCCGATTCCTAACACAATCATTCCATAAGGCAATGCCAGTGTCCCTTGGCTCAACTGTTGAGCGCAGAAGTATGATGCTACGAATACAATAATGAACAGTGCAACTGGTGGTACTTTTAATTCTAGAAATTTCATACTTTTCCTTATTAACATTCCTTTGTTAGTTTAGAAAAAAGCCCAGCAATTGCTGGGCTAAATGTATTAGAGAATTTTTGCTAGCGCCTGTAACGGGTGAGCAAGCTTCTCACCTTCAAAACGCTTCACTTGGCTGCGGCAAGAATAGCCCGTCACCAAGCAACGATCTTTTGGTAAGTCCTGCATTTGAGGCTTCCAGCTTAAACCATATATGTCTTTCGACATTTGTAGCTTATCGACTTCGTGGCCGAAAGTTCCCGCCATACCACAACAGCCGACAGGAACGCTGGTTAACGCAGCACCAAAGTGTTTAAAGATAGCGCCCCACTCTTTTTCCGCATTTGGCATCTTGGTCTTCTCTGTACAGTGAGCGAACAAGTACCACATCTCTTCACTTGCTGAGCGTGCTTCGAACTCACCTAGCGATGGCATTAACCATTCATGCACAGTAAGTACATCAAAGTCGCCGCGCTTGTCACCTAAGATCTCGACGTATTCATCGCGGTAACAAAGCACAAGAGCAGGATCAACACCGACCAAAGGAATTCCGATATCCGCCACCATCGACAAGAAATCCGAAGTCGATTTCGCCTCACGTGCAAAACGATTTAAGAAGCCCTTGATGTGCAACACTTTACCATTCGGTTTGAACGGCAGCAGTACCGGAGTTTTGCCAAGTTTTTGAGCCAGAGTGACGAAGTCTTCAATCACCTCGGCATCATAGAAGCTGGTAAACGGGTCTTGAACGATCAGCACATGCTGTTTCTTCTGTTCAGAAGACAAGCCTTCTAAATACTGTAAATCGAAGAGTTGCAGCTCTTTACTCGCTAGACGATTTTTGAGCGTAGGCACCGACATCAATGGTGCATCAACATAACCGACCGTTTTAGCTGTTGCCGTTTGGATCCACTTTTGACCCAATGCAGCGTTGACTACTTTTGGCGCTTTCGCCATCAGCGGCAGCATGGTTTCAATGTTGGCAACTAGATAATCTTTTGCAGGGCGCTGGTAACGCGAGTAGTAGATGTTCAAGAATCGAGAACGGAAACTTGGTACATCGACTTTGATCGGACATTGACTCGCACACGCTTTACACGCCAAACAACCGTTCATCGCCTCATGAACTTCATGCGAGAAATCGTACTCATGGCGTTTGTTCATCGTATTGCGAACACGCTCAATCATAGTCTTAACGGGTGTGTTGTCTTTCAACGCTTCTTGCTCAAGGTCGAGAATATCAACGCCTTGTTCAGTCAGTTGACGCAACCACTCTCTTACCAAGCCTGCGCGGCCTTTGGGTGAGTGACGTCGGTCAGCCGTAACTTTCATTGAAGGACACATTGGCGAGCTAGTATCGTAGTTGAAACACAAGCCGTTACCGTTACATTCCATTGCTTGCTTGAAGCTGTCACGAACTTGTACGTCGATCTGACGGTCGTAGAAACCACGCTTGGTATCAGTGACTTTCACCAATTCAGCGTCACTTTCTAAAGGCGTACAGATCTTGCCTGGGTTCATCTTGTTGTGCGGGTCGAATGCTGCTTTAATACGTCTTAATTCGGTAAACAGCTCTTCACCAAAGAAGTCTGGGCCATACTCAGAACGGAAACCTTTACCGTGCTCGCCCCACATTAAACCGCCGTATTTCGCCACCAGCTTAACCACTTCATCAGAGACTTCATGCATCAATGCTTCTTGCATCGGGTCACACAGATCCAATGCTGGACGAACGTGTAATACGCCCGCGTCAACGTGACCAAACATGCCGTAATTCAACTCTTTTGAATCGAGTAACACTCTAAATTCAGAGATGAAATCCGCGAGGTTTTCTGGTGGTACACAAGTATCTTCAGCAAAAGCGACTGGCTTAGCTCGGCCTTTCGCCGCACCTAACAGACCCACTGCTTTCTTACGCATGTTGTAGATTCGGCCAATGCTCGCCAAATCGCTACAAACTTGAAAACCAATCACGCCGGCTTCTTCGCTTTCAACCATGGTTTCAAGGCGTGCAGTCAGCGCTTGAACTTGCTGTTCAACTTCCGCTTCATCTTGGCCTGCAAACTCAACCATGTTGATGCCAAGCATCTCTTTGTTCGGAACATCAGTCAGCAAATCGCTCACGGTGTGCCAAACGATGTCTTGCTTCGCTAGGTTCAATACTCTTGAATCTACCGTTTCAACAGACAGTGCTTTCGCTTCCACCATGAACGGCGCATTACGCAGCGCAGAATCAAACGTGTTGTATTTCACGTTAACCAGTGTGCGCGCTTTTGGAATCTTGGTTAGGTTTAACTTTGCTTCCGTGATGAATGCTAAAGAACCTTCAGCGCCACATAGAACGCGAGTTAGGTCAAAGCTGTCATCTTGTTCGTTGATTGCATTCTTTAGGTCATAGCCTGTTAAGAAGCGATTCAGCGGAGGGAATTTATCTAAGATTTGAGCGCGTTTGTCTCGACAAACCGCCTCTGTCACCGCAAGTGCATGGTGAGCGAATTCACCCTCTACAGGTAAGCCGTGTGATAAATCAGATTCTAGACATGAACCATCTGCGAACACCGCTTGCAGCGACAATACATGGTCAGACGTTTTGCCGTACTTCAATGACCCTTGGCCCGAAGCATCGGTATTGATCATGCCACCCAAGGTTGCTCGGTTACTGGTTGATAGATCAGGAGAGAAAAAGTAACCATAAGGGCGAACAGCGTCGTTCAATTGATCTTTAACGACACCAGACTGAACTCTTACCCAGCCCTCTTTCTCGTTAATCTCAAGAACCTTATTCATGTATCGCGACAGGTCAACCACGACACCTTTTGTTAAAGATTGTCCGTTGGTTCCGGTACCGCCGCCACGAGGGGAAAAAGTCACGCGTTCGTAAGCGGATTTAGAAACCACTTTACCGATAAGCACAACGTCTTGCGTTGTTTTAGGAAGGATGACCGCCTGCGGCAATTGCTGATAGACACTATTATCAGTCGCCACAGCCAAACGGCTAGAATATTGAGATTCAATGTCGCCAGTAAAGCCCGCTGTTTTTAGTTCATCTAAAAAGCGTACGACAACTGGATCGACATCAGCATTGAGTTGAAGTCTTGGTAACATTTGCTTCCTGCCCCTACTTCGCTGATCCTATCAGCATTGGGTTATCTGAGATTTTTAATAATTTTCTTTGAATTTCGTCACTTTACTACTATTAAGATCATATAAAAAGGTGATCAAATCAGAATCTCAGTGCAAGAATGGAGAAATAGTCACTTTCGTCTTAATTCAGTAACAATATACTGAATAACATTTTGTTTAAGACATCTCCACGAGCACATCACAATGAAAAAAAACAAAAGAGTCACAACTGAAGATATCCTTCTTAAACTATGCCAATCAGTCTCAAGCGTACTGACTTCAGCGACGGCTTCTCAGGTGTCCTATTCAGCCATGGTTCAAAAGATCAACAAGACAAGCCTAAAGCCAGATTTTGGTTGCTTCGTTCTGTTTGACGGCGGCTTTTCTGGTCTCGTTGTTATTAATTTTACGTCCAAAGCAGCGCTAGAGATCTACACCAATTACATGCGCAATATGGGCATGCCTGAAAACGAGCTTGCTGTGCTTCATACTTCAGACGAAGTGGGTGATGTATTGGGTGAGTTGATGAACCAATTAGTTGGCGATTTCACCAATAAAATCCGCAAAGAGCTGCAAACCAACATCACACAAAACCAACCGAAAATGCTGGCTCTGAACAAGCAAGTTAACCTTTCTGTTGATACCAATCTCGACCGTCCACAAGCTCGTCGTGTGACCTTCTCTACCGCTAATAACAACATCTTCTACCTTGAGCTTGCGATGGATAAGACTGAGTTCATTCAATTAGAAGAATTTGAAATCGCAGAAGACGAATGTCCAGATAGCATTCTTGAGGCGACTCAGAAAAAAATGCAAGAAGCGAACAAGCCAGCTCAAAGCTCTGGCAATGATTCTGCGGCAGATCTACTCGATGAACTGGGTATCTAGTTTACGAATGCTCTAGACATATTGAAAAAACGTGTCACTAACGCCATCAATACGCTTGATGGCGTTTTTGTTTTTACCGCCAACTGGGCTCATGCAGTTCAATGTTCACCGCCTTCCTTGTTCATCAAACCAGTTTTGCCTTTCTGTTACCCGCGAAAACATGTAAAATGTTGGACTTTTAAAAATTTGCGGTACTGATTAAATTGTCGATGGATAAGAAAAAAGCCCTAAAGAAAATTGCCAAGTGTCTTGAGCTTGGAAATTCTGCGAACGTCAATGAAGCTGCCAATGCGATAAAAATGGCGCATAACTTGATGCTGAAATATGGTCTCGAAAAAGACGATATTGAATTTATCAAGATGGGGAAAACTCAGTCCAGTCACCTGTTACCTGCAAATATCAGTTCTACACTGCTGCGTGTTATTCGCGGTATCAACACCAAATTTGGCGTAGAAGCCGTATTGCTGAATCATAAAGGCCTCAAGCGTGTTGAGTTCATTGGTGAAGCCGACCGCGCGATCTTCGCAGCGTTCGCTTTCGATATCATTTATCGTGAACTGAATGAACACACCGGCCAATTCAGAAATAGCTTTGCTGGCTCTGGCACAGGGTCCTTAGAAGTGACACGCCGCGTGAACTCGTTTGTTTCAGGCTGGGTTGAAGGTGCGCTTGAAAAGCTACCAACCATTACTCCCGACGACGAATCAAACAACAAGATCAATAACTACATTGATAAAGAATTCAAAAATATCGACCGTGAAACGTTCAAGCAGCAACTGAGAGAAGCGATGAAAAACCTCACCGCCGATTATGAAGTTGGTTTGAAGAAAGGTCGTAAATTGTCTGTTAATCGACCAGTTGGCGGTACCCAGGCAGCTAAAAAGATAACTAAATCATAGAGCCACTTTACATTGCTTCGACGTATTGATAAAAACCATCAATAAGATTTACAGGACTATGTTTGTCACTCGGATTCATTCGTTTGACAGAAGTACATGATGGAGAAATACGTTAAAAAAATCACACTAGCCCTAGCGCTTACTGTCGCTCTAACGGGTTGTCAGGCAACTCAACGCCAAAACGCGACAACAGGCGAATCTGAGACTAACTCTGCAACTCAAGGCGCTCTAATTGGTGCAATCGCTGGTGCCGTTGCTGGTGCTGCTACTGGTGACGATTCTAAAGATCGCCGTAAACGTGCACTCATCGGTGCTGCTGGTGGCGCTGCCGTTGGTGGTGGTATCGGTTACTACTTCGACCAACAAGAAGCTGCACTTCGTGAAGAACTCATGAACTCTGGTGTTCAAGTTGAACGCGTTGGTGAGAACCAGCTTCTACTTCGCCTAGAAAACGGCATTGGTTTTGGTTCTGGCTCTTACGCTTTGGAGTCTAGTATTCACAACACACTACGTGGTGTTGCTCGTATCTTAGTTGAATACCCAGACACTAGCCTAGTGATCGACGGTCACACTGACAGCACTGGTAGCGAGTCGTCTAACCAAATCCTTTCTGAGCGTCGTGCTGAATCTGTTCGTGCATTCTTGATCTCTCAAGACGTTGCAGCAGGTCGTGCCATTGCTCGTGGTAACGGTGAACGTTACCCTCTATGTGACAACAACACGTCTCAAGGTCGTGCTTGTAACCGTCGCGTAGAAATTCAAATCTTGCCGCTTAAGTAGCACGGTTAAAGCCCAGTTACCTTTATCTATTGAATTAACCACTATATAGTTGCTTGTCATTCGTATCGCTTATTTTAAGCGTTACGACTTAACACTCAGGCACATAGCGTATTCATCTTGATACATCGGAACTGGGCTTTTTTACGAGACTTATCTTTTGCTTATCCTATCCAACTTTCTGTCATCATCACTTCTTAGAGCTCTATTTCTAGCCCTCATCTTTTCCACGATACAGTTGTCTCCACATTTCGTTCACGCAGAAAGCAGTGATGAACTTTCGTTAGCTCCACAATCTCAAGAGTCACAACCTCAAGATCCAGTTTCTCAATACCAATTAGCTCAAGCTTATGAATCGGGTATCGACGTTCCTGTTAGCACTAGTGATGCATTGTATTGGTACACGCAGTCAGCAGAAAATGGCAACCCAAACGCGCAATTTAGACTGGGTGAATGGTACTTGGCAGGGACAGGTGTCGATCAAAGCAACAAGCTAGCTTTAGAATGGTTTATCAAATCAGCATTGCAAGGTAACAAACGCGCCTCAGTTGAGGTCGCAAAGATCTATGAGTCCTCACTTGAGAAAGATCTACTCCAACCATTAGATGCAGCGCAGTTATGGTATGAAGCAGCCTTAAAAGACAAGCCTGATGCAGAAGATGGTTACAATCGCGTTCTCGAAGCCCAATTCAACCAACAACGCGCCAAGCAGATCTCTTCGATTGAGCAGCTCAATGACAACGTCAGTGCAGAAGCCAATACGAATCAACCAAGTACCTTCCCTTCAGCACTAACTTCTAGAGACCAAGCAACACGTTCTAACCTAACAAACTCTGACTATATGATCGGCGCAGTACTGGCCGTTTTAATTGCAATAGTGAGTATCAGCGCAACTCTGGTTGTATCGCGAAAGCGACAGATTCTGAAGTCTGGTGAGTTAAATCAGCAACAACAGACACTTGAAGCGCAGCTTAGCGCGAAAGACTTCACCATTAAGCAGCAAAAACGCCAGCTGAACACTATGTTCCACGAATTGAAGAAGCAGAAAAACAGCAAAGGTCTGAGTAATTTGCAGGTGGCCTGCGCGCTATTTGGCTACACACCTAGCTCAATCCCCGACCAGAAAAGCATCAAGATCCGATACAAACAGCTATCAAAGATCTACCATCCAGATGGTCACGGATGTGACGAAGAAATGAAACGTTTGAACAATGCGCTAAAAACCATTTTACAAAATGTTACAAAACCGTAAACAAACACACATCTTCATTTTCCTAGATCTCAAAGATATCGATTTTATTGGTGTTGCAATCGATCCCCCTCTCAAAAATGGGTAACAAACTATTAACTAATGGGTCTTACTTGTGTCATAATTTGCGCCGAAAATACACCTGACTTAAACAGGTGAGGAGAGAATATGTTCACAATAGAAGGCGTTTGTGATTGGTGCAAAAAGCCAAGCCTAGTTAAAAAGCACGACTACCTAGATGGTAAGTGTCATCATGCATGTAACGAGTGCAATGATATTGCAACCATTGATGTTCGCCAGTTCAATATTGGTGAAATGGAAATGAGAGCAAAACTCTCCCAAGCGACATTGAGATAAGCAACACCGTGAAATATAAGAAAGCGCCTAAGGCGCTTTTTTTGTGCCTGTGGTTTTAGATCTTCTTTCTTCTTTCTTCTTTGTTCTCTCTTCTATACAGGTATATACAGTACTTTTCTGCAAAAACCAGTGTATACACCTGTATAAAGCTCACATTTATTCAACTTATGATACAAAACAGCAGATTCATTCAAATTTAATTTATCGAATACTTTCAATGATTTAATCATTTACCATCCATAACCTCAGACGAAATCGTCCAATAATCCCGCAAAAAACGCTTGATCTTATAAGCAACTAAAACTACTGTATACAAATACAGCATGTATATAAGGACAGCAAAATGATTCAAGCACACGTTAAAGCACAACACTCTAGCCCGCTAGTTCACTGCGCATTTACATCAGTTTCTCGTAAAAGCAAAAATTCAAACGAGGAAGCGTTGTTTTCAAGAATGGCGTTGCTGTCCAATCAACATCAGTGGTTACTGTTTACGGCTCAAACACCAAGACCATCGGCTAAGCAGCTTAAGCAACATAATGTTTGCTGCGACCGCGTTATTCATATGAAAGCCTCTCATCAAATGACTGAGGTAGAGACTGTCGAGAAAGCAATCCGCTCTAAGAATGCGAGCGCGATTGTTGCAAGTGCATCGATTGATCAGTTCAGCCAACAGTACCTAAGAACATTAGGGTTACGCTTTCAATGTGAAGTCTTCTTTATGGATGCAAATTCAGAGCGTATTCACTAAGCCACCTTGCTTAATAACATGTTGGCTTAATAACATTTTGGCTCAAAAACATGGTCCACAAACATAGCTTAATCTTTTAGCTAACAAACTTAATTTAACTTAAGAAACAATTCGCCAAAACACAGTCCAAACATACTGCCTTCCCCTGCCCTACAATTCGCCCATTTTTTAGCGGATTGTTAGGCGGGGGTTTTTATTTAAACAACAGATTTAGCAAACGTTTGCTTTTTCTCTGGAAGCAAATAGTAGATTGGGTATAATGCCCGTCTAATCATGTGCACACCGCACTTCTCTGTATGACGTTTGATAAAAGATAGGAATGTCTAAATGAGCCTTGCTGATCAAGTTCTTGCCGTAAATGATGACCTACCAATCCGTACTGATAAACCTGTCCACAGTGGCAAGGTTCGTTCGGTCTACTGGTTAACTGAAGAAGATAGCCAACGACTAATTAAAGAGAAAGGCTACGATGTAGCACCCGATGCGCCTCTAGCTATCATGGTGATCAGTGACCGTATATCTGCATTTGATTGTATCTGGCGTGGTGAAGGGAATCTTAAAGGTGTTCCAGGTAAGGGAGCGGCTCTGAATGCTATCTCTAACCACTGGTTCAAATTGTTTAAAGACAACGGACTTGCTGACAGTCATATTCTTGATATCCCTCACCCGTTCGTATGGATTGTACAAAAAGCTCGCCCAGTCATGATCGAAGCGATTTGTCGTCAATACATCACTGGTTCAATGTGGCGTGCATACGCAAACGGCGAACGTGAATTCTGTGGTATCGAGATGCCTGAAGGCCTTGAGAAAGACAAGAAGTTGCCTGAGCTACTGATCACGCCTTCAACAAAAGGGATTCTGAAAGGTATTCCTGGCGTTCCAGAAGCTGACGATGTGAACATCACACGCAACAACATCGAAGATAACTTCGCAGCATTCAACTTTACTCAAGCAAGCGACATCGCGCATTACGAAAAACTTCTTAAAGAAGGCTTCAACGTAATCAGCCAAGCGCTAGCAAAAGTAGACCAAACCTTTGTTGATACCAAATTTGAGTTTGGCTACGTCAACGATGCTCAAGGCAAAGAAAAGCTTATCTACATGGACGAAGTCGGTACTCCAGATTCATCTCGCATTTGGGATACTCAGGAATATAACAACGGCAACATCGTTGAGAATTCAAAAGAAGGCTTCCGTCAGTTCTTGCTTAACTACTTCCCTGATGCCGACATTCTTTTGAATAAAGAGCGTATGCCAGAACGTGAAGCATTGGCTCGTGACAATGAACTTCCACTGGATTCTCTAATGTCTCTGTCTCGCACTTACCTTGATATCGCAGCGAAAATCACAGGTGCGGAGATCGTACTGAGCGAAAATCCTAAGCAAGAGATCATCGATGTACTGCGCGCTGACTATGGTCTAATCGACTAGTCGCTTAATTGCTAATTGCTTAATCGCTTAATCTCAAAATAAAAAGCTCGAAAGCTAATAAGCTCGTAGACTCAAGTTTTAGATACTAAAAGGGCCTCAATATTTGAGTAATGCCGATCGTTTAAGAAGACTTGAACGATCCTGCAGTTAGCAGATAATCCCC